>JAOZQY010000309.1 GCA_029931975.1 Bacteroidales bacterium
CAATGAAAAAAGCCTCATTTTTACCGATGTCAATGGATTCCGGATGCTATGGGCTGTTCCTGCAGCCAGTTTGCCAAGCAGAGCCATTTTTTCCGACTGCATCAGGGTTTCCCTGCTTTGATCCAGGTCAGAATGGGCCTGCTCTGCATTTTCAATTAAACCGTGAACACTTTGCTTTAACGCACTGACTTCATTTGCCGGGCAAATCAGATTCCCCAGCATATCTGCTTCTGCCACCAATTTTCGAATAGGTTCCAATATATGCCGGGCAAAAATATAATTGATCAAAAGGCTTAGAACAATAACTGTAATAATTGCCAGAAGGGCAATATATCTGAGGTGGTTGGATTCTTTCTGACTTTTTTTAATTGCAAGGGAAATCTTGTTTTTATGAAAGGATTTAAATTCTTCGCACAAGCCCAGAATTCTGGAAAAATGTTCCCGTACATCTTTATGAAGGGCTGCGCCCTTTTCTATTTCCCCTGAATTATAAAGTTCGATGACTTTATTTTTGGCTGTAACACAATGGGCATACTTGGATTCAATCTCGGCAATGGCTTTTTCTTCCCATTCTTCTTCCACAAGGGACTTAACCGTCTCAAGATGTTCTTTAAAAAGCTTTCTGTATTTGTTTAACTCTTCAATCCAGGCAGGATCATTGTCCAGAAGATAATAGGACACAAACCCTTTCTGGTTGACAAGGGATGTACCAAGGGTCTCGACAGACTGAAAAATTACAATATTTTTATCAATAATATCCTTGAATATTTTTTCAGTTTTATAGGTATACCAAATCATAAGTACTGCACCGATCAAAGTAATGCACAAAAGGATAGCATTGACCAGATATACCCTGGTTTTAAGGCTCAATTGAATACTAAATTTTCCCCTATCGGGGCTGGAACTTTTGTCTTCTATCAATACAAATTTCCCTGAAAACATCTGTTAACCGCAGAATCCCTGTTATTTCTTCACCTTTTGTCACCAATAAGGATTGATGGTGACCCATTATAAGCTGATGAACTGCCTCTCCCAGGTTTGCATCTTCATTGATATACTCACCAGCTGTCAGGGTGTGCATGACTTCTTTAACTTTCTGTCTGCCTGCCTTACCGCAGATACCCTGCAAAGGCTCATACCACAATTCATATTGTTCCAAAATACCTTTCATGAATTTCGGACTAAATCCAAAATGAGACATTCCTGTCTGGGGAAAAGTGGTTTCTTCCATAAATTGATCGTATTTTGGTTCCAGAGAACGGATCACATCCAGTTGACTGAGTTTACCAACCACTTTATTTGTTTTTTTTTCACATACCAGGATTGCCCGGTGGCGGTAGCGGCTCTTATCAAATGCTTCCTGTGCCTTTTCCAGGGCATCCAATGCCTCGGACAATGTTGCCTCTTCATCAACAAGGGCATATTCGGAAAGGGTAACCATTAACTCTTTTACCTTAATAGATTTCATCTATAATTCTCCCGAAAATAATAAATAAATATAAATTTACCTTTTGCCAGCCTGCATATAATTCAGGATCATATGTCTCCGCTTCTTCTCAGTAATAATCTCAATTCGGCCTGCCTGATCCGTTCTTCCTGTTCGTCTTTCCGCTTTCTGGCATTTTCCAGTTTGATTTTGATATCTTCAAAATCAGCCGGTTTCATGAGATAATCAAAGGCACCCAGTTTCATGCCATCAACTGCTGTTTCCGTGGATCCGTGGCCAGTGAGTAAAATCACTTCAACATTGGGATAACGTTTTTTTATCTCTTTTAATGTGTCAATACCATCCATGCCCGGCATCCTGATATCCAGAATGACCACATCAATGGGTTTTTGTTCCAGGACCTTTAACGCTTCCTTGCCACTAAAGGCTGTGAACACTTTTTCTCCCTGGGTCTCCAGCCGCAGGGAAAATATTTCAACAAAATCTTTTTCATCATCAACGATCAGGACTTTAATGGGTATTTTAATCATGAAAGGCTCCTCCTTAATTTTTAATATATATTGTCCTTATTATATCCCAGGCATACACATTTCTAAATTCTTGTATCTATAATTTATTGTATTGGGGTAGCCTGACCTGGAAACAAGTCCCTTTGCCCACGGTGCTGGTAACATCAATGGTACCGGCAAGACCTGAAATAATTTTATGGACCACAAACAGCCCC
>JAOZQY010000310.1 GCA_029931975.1 Bacteroidales bacterium
ACCGTTTGAGTTCAAAATCCCAATAAAATATCGGTTTGCACAAACCCATTGCACGTTTTGGGATATCCTGGATAGGGATTAAAACAAGTGAGTTTTGTGGGGTGGGGAACTAAGGAAAATAATTATAAAGCTGGTCGGGATGAGAGGATTTGAACCTCCGGCCCCAGCGTCCCGAACGCTGTGCTCTACCAGACTGAGCCACATCCCGACTAACGCGTCATTAGATATATTAAAATTATATAAAAGTCAATTTAGAAAATTGTTTCTTTTATGATTGTAGCCTCCCTTCCAGGCCCCACTGACACGATTTTTATACTGACATTGGCCAGTTCCGAGACCCTGTCCAGATATTTTTTTGCATTTTCAGGCAGGTTTTCATATTTTACAATGTCAGAGGTCTTCTGTTTCCAGCCCGGATGGCTTTCATATACGGGTGTGCATTGTTCCAGGATTTTTATTTCCGGTGGAAAATTATAGATGGTTTCCCCTTCATATTCATACCCGGTACAAATTTTTATTTCATCCAGATCATCCAGAACATCCAGTTTTGTGATGGCAAGTCCTGTCAGGCTGTTTAAACGGACAGCATTTTTCAGCACAACCATATCCAGCCAGCCGCATCTTCTTTTTCTACCAGTTGTTGCACCAAATTCTGAACCTGTTTTTTGTATTTTTATACCAATTTCATCAAAGAGTTCAGTGGGAAATGGGCCGGCACCCACCCTTGTTGTATAAGCCTTTACAATACCGATGATTTCATCCAGATTCCCAGGGCCGACACCAGATCCATTGGCAGCGTTTCCAGATACAGTTGAAGAAGAGGTTACAAAGGGATAGGTCCCGTGTTCAATGTCCAGAAGGGTTCCCTGGGCGCCTTCAAATAAGATGGTTTTGCCGTCTTTGATACCATCAAACAATGTAACAGATACATCTGCAATATAGGGAATGAGCCGGTCTCTGATTTTGAGAAACTGATCAATAACCAGGTCAGGATCAATGGTTTCTGCCTTAAAATAATGCTTAAGGTAGAAGTTTTTTTCTTCCAGGATAACTGTCACTTTTTCTTTGAAAATAGCCATATTCTGGAGATCACAGAACCTGATTCCTCTGCGGGTGGCCTTGTCTTCGTAGCATGGCCCAATACCCCTGCCAGTGGTACCGATTTTGTTTTTCCCCTTTTTTTCTTCTCTGGCTTTGTCTATTTCCTGATGATAGGGCATGATGAGATGTGCCCTGTTGCTTATTTTAAGCATTTCAGGGGATACATCAATATTATTTGAAATTAAATAATCAATTTCATCCAAAAGTACAAAGGGATCAACCACCACTCCATTTCCAATAAAACATTTTTTTTGTTGAATAATGCCGGAAGGAATGAGATGGCTGATGATTTCTTTTCCATTGACAACCATGGTGTGACCTGCATTGTTACCGCCCTGGAATCTAACCACATAATCTGCATGTTCGCTTAATAGGTCGACTATTTTTCCCTTTCCTTCGTCTCCCCATTGGGTTCCTACAATTACTGTGTTTCCCACTATTTGCTCCTTTTATTCACAAAAAATTTTTTTATAATCTGTCTGGTTTCTTCTTTACACACCCCTGATACAATTTCAGGACAATGGTTTAAACGGCTGTCGCAAGCTATGTTATACAGTGAGGAAACAGCCCCCCACTTTGGGTCAGTTGCACCGAATACAATTCGCTTTACTCTTGCATGAATAATAGCACCCATACACATGATACAGGGTTCAATTGTTACATACAAAGAGGTCTTTGTCAGTCGGTAGTTTTTCAGCTGGTCACAGGCCATACGCATGGCATTTATTTCAGCATGGCTTGTGGGATCATTTGTTGAAATAGGCCTGTTAAATCCCTGGCCAACAACTTTGTTATCTTCATCAACAATAACAGCTCCAACCGGTACCTCATCAATGTCTTCGGCTTTTTGTGCTTCTTTCAGAGCAAGCATCATGTAAAATTGATCATCCATATTCATCCATATTTATATAAGTCTTTTATGCCAAGGTCAAATATTTATATTCATGAAACAAAAAATCTTGAACTCTTCCGGGAACTCTGCTATAACCTCGTGGTTGATTGCGCCCGTAGCTCAGCTGGATAGAGTATCTGACTACGAATCAGGGGGTCGCAGGTTCGAAT
>JAOZQY010000123.1 GCA_029931975.1 Bacteroidales bacterium
CCGAAGATGCGCCAGCGTCAGCGCCAGCGTCAGCGCCAGCGACAGCACCAGCGTCAGCATCAGCGACAGCCTCTGCTTCTGCTTCTGCCTCTGCTTCCTCAAACAGAGTCAGGGATTCGGGTCCGATCTCATTCGAAGTCAACTCCGGCTCAAGGACCCCTTTCAGATCCTTTTTCTCCGAGATCATCTCTTCCTCAGCGGCAAGCGATGGTTTCTCTTCAGACGGCTGGTCAGGCACCATTCGCTCCACAGTATTCATCAGCTTTTTGAACTTGCTCTCTTCAAGGAAGATCACATCCTCTCCCTGATCAAGAATACCCTCAGCCAGTGAGGACTTAAACTTAAGAACCTCTGTCATCCGGTGTTCTATGGTTCCGGCCGAGACCATATTTATCACCGACACCTTCTTTTTTTGTCCCATTCTGTGTATTCTTCCAATCCGTTGTTCCAGCACAGCAGGGTTCCAGGGGATGTCAAGATTCACCATAAAGGAGGCCGACTGCAGGTTCAGTCCGGTTCCGCCGGCATCGGTGGAAAGAAACACCCTGATCTCCGGATCCCTGTTGAACCCGGTAAAGAGCGCCTCCCTTTTTACACTTGGAACCCCGCCGTGCAGATACCTATACCCAATCCCCTGTTTTTCAAGCTCCATGGCCACTATGCGGGTCATCCGTTCCCACTGGCTGAACACCACCATCTTTTCGTCCCCTTCACTGACAACCTCCTGAATAATACTCATCAGCTCGTCGATCTTGGTATCGTGCCTCGATTCCTGGTCAAGTATATAGCTGCTGTCGCACACCATTCTCATCATGTTCAGACTGATCATTAAGCGCTGCCGGTCCTTCTCCGGCAAAAAGCCAAGCCTTCTCCACTTGTGAACCAGCTTTGCAACCACCGCGTTGAACTCGTCATGAAGCTCAAGCTGCTTTTCGGTCATGGGCACAAGCAACATCTTATCCATTCGTTCAGGAAGTTCAGTCAAAACTTCTGCTTTTTTTCTCCTCAACATCATTTGCGAGAGTGTTACACCTATGGTGTTGAGCTCCCTGTATCCTGAAATTTTCCCCGTTTCCGACCTGATCTGATGTTTCCCGAGAAATTCGTGATAGGGACCGAGAATAAAAGGATCCAGAAACTGCACAACCGAATATAGCTCTTCAAGCCTGTTCTCCAGTGGGGTTCCGGTCAGAACCAGGGCATAGGTCGAAGGAATGCGTTTAATGTTCCTTGCTGTTTTAGTCAGAAAATTCTTAATGCGCTGCGCTTCGTCAAGTATGATCAGATCGGGAAAAGTAGAAGATATTTCCCCAACATCATTGCTTGCCATATGGTATGAAACAATCTTATAAAGCTCGTCACCCCGATATTGTTCTACCCTTTTGTCCGGAGTCCCATCGATCACCCTGACACTGCTGCCGGTAAACTTTTCAATCTCACTTTTCCACTGGTACTTCAGAGAAGTGGGGCAAATGATAAGTACCTTTGTTATCCCGAACTCCCTCTTTAACAGTTCTGCAGTGCCTATTCCCTGGATAGTTTTACCAAGTCCCATATCATCGGCCAGCAGGCAGCGACCCGCTTTTGCAGCAAACCGTATCCCCTCCTCCTGATAAGAATAGAGACTGGCTTTCATCAGCTCACCGAATGCCGGCTTCCCGTTCTTCCCGTAGCGATTGTCAATATGGCGGATCCGTTCCGACTTGTCCCGGATATCCAGCACATAATCAAATGCATCGGGATAACACCTGAAAGAGGAAGAGATCGCCCGTCCCTCTTTATGGATCCTGTCGAAGATGGCATGGTTCTCCGGCAACAGGGCATTATCTTCTCCAAAATAAGTGTCTCTCAACCGACCGAACTCCTTTTTGTGTTCAGTGCCGATTCGCAGCCGGATAGTTCTCTCACCCCTGTAATCGAGGTAAATAGAGGAGTAGTCAGGCTCATAATTCTTTTCAAGGATGGCTTTCAGCCCGGGTTTTGAACATATCTGGTGAAGAACAGCCTCAATATGCTTGCAGGTTCCCAGCCGGTTGGTCTTAAAATCGAAACAGGTACAGAAGTTGCGGGAATTGTCCTTGCTTCTGATCGAGACCGAATAAGAGCTTTTCCTGTCGGGGTTGCGTACAATATACTCCGAAAACACCTCTTCTGTTCCAATTTTTTCAACAATCAGAGGATGTTGTGTCGCATATTTTTTCCTGAGTGCGAATTGCCATTCCGCCAGGGTGAGTTTTTCGGGCCTCTTATAATAAGAGACCTTCTCGTATACCGCGTTAATTTTGTCCAGATCCATGATATTAAAATTTGCTTGCTAATCCGAAATAATAATGTTCCCGTTTCCGGAAACGCAAAATGAAATCAAAGTTCTTCTCCATCGTTTCCTCCCCCCCTTCCCCGGGAAGAGAGAGCCCCGGAAGTTCATAGTGTTCAGCCAGGTAGTGCATCCACCTCCCGCTAATGTACTGAGAATAGAGCAGCCGGCCAGCACCGGAATCAGACTCAATGTACCAGAGATTATCCGGATCGGGAATCAGCTCATTGTAGCCAAAAGCTGTCTCGAAACCAGAATCGGGATTAAAAAAAACCATTCCCGGTATGGATTCTCCTGAATCGGAATTTGTATCCGTAAAGGGGCCCCGGTCCAATTCAAGCTCCATGACCAGCTCATTCTCTTCTTCTTTTACACTCTCCGGAAGGTCAAGGGATTCGTTATAATACAGGAGGAATTCACGAATAAATTCCCCGGCCTTTTTCAGGCTTTCAACAAAAACAAGAGCTTTACCACTGTTATACTTCAGGAATATCTGATGCATCTTCTCAAGCTTCCCGCCCAGGTCTGCCTGCCTATCCCTGAACAAATGCCGGGCACGAACATCTAAATGCTCTTTTTCAGCTGCCGTACTTGCATATCCCGACTCCAGGATTATCAGGGACCCCAGGAGATACCACTTGCCGCGCCACTTCACAAATCCCCCGTAATACATGCTTTCTCCCGCAATGCTATCCCCCGGCATACTTTCGAAATCCACCACCCTCAGTACTGTTTCAGAGGCTATATGACGGAACAGGCGGACATCCCCTTCCTGACCCAGGTAGAGGTAGAAGCCCGATTTCTTCTCCCCCATCCACCTTAAGGAATCAAAAAGCCTGTGTTCCTTCCCCAGCAAATATGCCAGCCAGTCTTTCCCCTGCCTGGCCATCAGCGGAGTATAGCTGGACATTACATAGGTATCGGCCATATCAGACTCGTACACTTCCCTGGCATCGTCCGTCAAAGGCTCCTCCCCCTCCTCTGCTAATTCATAACCGAGCATTTCGTCCAGTTCTATTCCGCCAAAATGCAGCAACCAGGAATCAAGCATAATCCACCTGATGGTGTCGATCAGGGCATCAAAATCATCCTTACCCGGTGGTGGAGCGTATACCTCCTTCAATCTCTCGTTTTCCGGAGCCTCCTCATACTCCCGCTCCAGTATCTCAAAAATATCTTCAGAAAGTGTCGTTACTTCAAATAAATGCGGGCCGACATTGGCCTCATCATACCGGACCATGCTGATATAGTACCAAAAAAGGAAGTGGATATCCTCCAGGTTAATCTCATCCGGGAAATACTCCTCCGGATCAGGTTCGAAAAAAGGGAGGTAAGTACCATACAATTCCATGACCTGGGTGATAAAGGATTTCCACAGGCCAGGCCCTGAAATCACATCCTCAAAATACCCGCTTATAAAACAGGCCAGGTTTCTGAGCTCCACATCACTCAGGTTGAAATGCAGCTGAAGGACCGGATGCTCCTCTAAGGTTCCAAGTATTTCATTACACAATTTCAGGTAATAATAGTCACATTGCTTCGGATGACTATAGGGGTGAAATGCCAGCCAGTCTTGCAGGTAAATCTTGGTTCTCTTTTTGCCCATTCCCAAAGCTAAATATTTTTCAGGATTTCAGAGGGCCTGGAGGCCCGGTTTCACAAAGAATTACGGATGCCCCGGGGTCTTCGGATACCGGCATCTCAATCACCCAGGCCACCGGGCAGCCTGACAAGCTCCTCCAGCACCCTTTGTGGAAGCGATTCATGCATGGAATGAAGATCGGGCCGGGGGGAGAGCATAAACAAATCGAGCTGTAGCTCCTGACTGGCCTCGGGCAGACCGGAAAGAACAAAAGTTACTCACTCTTTACTTTTTCATAAAAAACAGTACCCACCCTGTTGATGTGATCAGTTAAATCCTGGTTTTCAATAAGGTGATACACGGAGAGGTCGATATCTGAGCTATTCTGGTAACTGCCTTTTGCACGTGAGCCGTAAAGCATAACCCTGTTAATCGCACTGTAATTGGCAAATACAGATTGAATCTTTCTAATATGACTTTCTTTAAGTCCGTACCTCATTCTTTCTCAAATAAATTTCCCTGCTCACCTGTTCGCTTCCCTTCCATTACAGTTTGAAACTGCAGAAATGCTGCATGGTATTCATCAAGAATTATCATGAAAATTTCATTTGCAGTCTCCTCGTTATGGGTATGTGATGTTTTCATGCGGCTTTTAATCATATCCATCCACAAATCTCCATCTGCAATAAGCTTTGTTGAGAAAGCGTATCTAATCGCATCACGAGAGCCGCCAATGTCCGGATTACCCTGAAATAGCGCGTAATCTTTCATTACGTTCCAGGCCATCTCATAGGTATACTCAAAACGTTGTATAAGCCCTTCCTTTATTATCTCTTCAAGAACTTCCTCAGCATTCTCAAATTCAATATCGATATATTCTATAGCTTCTGTAAGCTTCTTAAGAGCTTTGTTATAATTAGAGAACCGCTGTTCCCATCTGATATCCTTTTCGCTCATCTTTTGATACTATTTTACGAAGGTTCCCCTTCATGTTTTACAAACATACAAGAATATTCAGTACACGCTGATTAATCATTCTCTACAATTAAATTAAACAACTCTTCGGAGGATATTTTTGCCGACCGGTCGGTGCCGGACAGGAGCAAATCGGGGTTAAAATTCCACTATCGTGATGACTTTTGGTTATGTCTATTGGTCATTATAATGACTAATAGTCTCTTTAAAAGAGAAAGAACATCTGTTCTTAGACGCAGATGACCCAACTACAAGAAGCCTATTATCAAATCCAAATACAGAACAGATCAGAACAACAACTGGAGAACCGTCTGCTGTATGGCTTTTATCCTGACGTAATAAAGCAAAACAGAAAAGTATATTTCTACGATAACGGCATCAGGAATATGATTATTGGCAACTTTAATCAATTGGACCTGAGGTTGGACAAGAGAGCTTTATGGGAAAACTTTCTGGTATCGGAACGTCGAAAACAGAACTTCTACAAAAATACCTTCTCAAAAATGTATTTCTGGAGAACAAAACAGCAGCAGGAAATAGATTTTGTTGAGGAAAATAGCGGAAATATCTCCGGGTTTGAATTTAAGTGGATCAACAAAAAGACAAAATTTCCACAGAAGTTTATGGAGGCTTACAAAGCAAAAGGAATTGTGATTGACAGAACAAACTTCAGTGACGTTGTAATATAATGCAAATGCAGCAAACAGCGAAGCTCGAGATGGCCGCCCGCTTCATAAACAGCACCAACAGCCATCTTTTTGTTACCGGGAAGGCCGATACCGGCAAAACCACCTTTCTGAGAAAGCTTGCCACCGAGAATCGAATTGAAGGAAGGATCCCAGGTGATATACCATGCTCCTGGCACTAAGCCATACAAGCACTTTCACCAATTCCGAACTGCTTCTTCAGTTGAGCGAATTCTTTCATTACTTGTAGATTCAGACCTCCTGATCCCCTCTCTGGGGATCAGGAGGTCTGAAATTATCTAACTGAATCAGCTGAAAGAAACTGCCTGATTTGCATATGTTTAATCCCCTTATAATCCGCTGCGAATTCATCTGCCGACACGACGATCTTCTCATAGTTATCTTTTATTTTAAGAAGGTAACCAAACTCTCTTTCCCTTACTTTTTCATCGCTCAGCCGATACGCAACCTGTATGTATAAGGTTTCATCTCCTTTTTGAGCCACAAAATCGATTTCTCTTTGCTGATGTTTTCCTATGTACACCTTATAATCGTCGCAGATCAGCTGATTATAAACCAGATTTTCGAATACATTTCCCATGTGGCTGCCTGTAAATGGAATAATGGAATGTTTTAATCCCAAATCCGAAAAAAAGTATTTGTCATTTATCTCGAATCTTTTCTTCCCAATAATGTCGAGTCGTTGTACTTTATTAATGAAGAAGGAACTCGTGAGATAGTTCAGGTAGTTCATCACAGTGTTTACCGATAGACTTATTCTTTGGGCTTTTAAAAAATCGCTGATTTTTTTCGATGAAACATAAGAGCCCAGGTTATCCGACAGGTATTCAACCAAACGTTCTAAAAAATCAACATCTCTGATATTATATCTGGACACAACATCTTTAAGAATGATGGTATTGTAAATGCTCTTCAGGTAGCCATAAACAATTTCATCATCAAATGGTAAATGAATCAAATAGGGCAAGCCGCCATAACGAATGTATTTGTTAAGAGCATCATTATCATTTTTCAATTTATGAATTTGCAGGAATTCACTGTATGAGAGGCTGTTTATATGGAATTCAATATACCGTCCCGAAAGGTGAGTAGCCAGATCGCCGGATAACATTTTGGCATTGCTCCCCGTACAGTACAAATCAATCCCTTCTACATGCAATTGCCTTAGTGCAATTTCAAATTCGTCTATTTCCTGTATTTCATCAATAAAAACGTAGTTCCTTTTACTTTCCGACAAGCGCGATTTTACGTAAAGAAACAAATCTTCGGCTGTCTTTATTTGTCTGAAATCATTATGTTCCTTGTTTATGTATATGGTATTCACATGATTACCTTCCAGCTTTACCAAATCCATTATTTGTTTAAGAAGGGTGGTTTTACCAACACGCCTTTGTCCTGTGAGTACCTTAATAAGCTCCTTTCCTATGTAGGGCTTTATTTTATTCAAGTATTTATCCCTGATATACGTCGACTCCATAATGAAATGTTTTCATAAAAATACCACATATTTTCAGTATAGTGAAATGTTGCGTCAGTTTTATTAAGGTTTTCATCAAGCTGTGTAGCTTACAGCGCGCCTATTAAACTCAGAGGGGGGGGGGACCTTCTCCACCAGAAAGCCCTGTTTTGGTAAATTATTCGATTTAGATCGAAATATTTACCCTTATATTTTCGATTTACATCGAGTTTTTATAATTTAGCCAAGGATATGATCCCTCGCATCCTTGAGCATATTATCAGAAAGGATCTCAAACTTGATAAAGCAATCATTGTTCTGGGTCCCAGGCAGGTCGGAAAAACCACACTGATCAGGCAATTGATACAGGGTGAATCGAAATATCTGCTAATCAATGGCGATGAACCCGATGCCCGGGAGCAGATAAGCAATCTTTCCTCGGACAGGTTGCGGGTTCTTATAGGAGATTCAAGGTATATGATTATCGATGAAGCTCAACTTATCCCTGATATAGGGATATCGCTTAAACGCATTACAGATTACATTGAAGGGGTCCGGCTCATCGTAAGCGGTTCATCCGCACTGGAACTGGCCAATACGGTGAATGAACCTCTAACGGGCCGAAAACTTGAATACCAACTGTTCCCCCTCTCCTTTGGCGAAATGTGTAAGCATACCAGTCTGCAATCGGAAAAAAGGCTGGTACCGCACCGTATGGTATTTGGGTATTACCCTGAAATTGTCACCTCTCCCGGGAACGAAATAAAATTGCTTAAAAACCTTGCCGGGAGTTATCTGTATAAGGACCTGCTATCCTTTGGCACCATTAAGAAACCTACGCTGCTTGACAAACTCCTGAAGGCCCTGGCATTGCAGATCGGGTCGGAAGTGTCTTATCATGAACTGGCTCAAATTACCGGGGCAGATAAGGAAACGGTAGAACGCTATATAGACCTCCTG
>JAOZQY010000311.1 GCA_029931975.1 Bacteroidales bacterium
TTTTGCCAAGATTTTCTTCCTGGAAAAGTTTTTGATCTGATCCGTCTCCATGGAGGACTATGGTTTTATTCAGCTGTTCTGACAGGTCCTGGCAGCGGCTTTTATCAGATTCAATGATCTTTGTCTTAATCCCTTCTTTTTCAAGGAGTTTGGCCAGCCGTAAGCCGATACGCCCTCCGCCGATAATAAAGGCGCTGCGGCTAGGCTGTATCCCCAGGCCGAAAAAATGTAGGGTTTTTTCAAGTTTTTCAGCCTCACTTATAAAATATATCAAATCTCCCGGTTCAATCCTATTGGTGCCCTTTGGTACGATCACCTGGTTGTCTCTTATAATGGCAGCAATCAAAGGCCTGTCTTCCCCGAATTTATCGTGAAAATCCATCAGCCTCATTCCGGCAATGGGGGAATGATTATCCAGGCGGATAGCTACATATTTTATTTTGCCATCGATGAAATTTCCAATATCAAGGGCTTTGGGAACATCCATAAGTTTCCTGATGGTTTTTACCACTTCGATTTCAGGATTAATTATGGTGTCTATGCGGGGGATCTCATTTTTAAAGTTTTCATGGTAATTATCAAAATCTGAATTTCTGATCCTGGCAAACTTTTTGGTGGTGGGAGACAGAAGATTGGTGATGAAACAGGTGACAAGATTGATTTCATCACTGTCCGTGACTGCCAAAAGGATATCTGTCTCCTTGATTCCTGCTTCCAGAAGAATTGCAGGACTGCTGCCGGAACCTGTAATAGCCTGTACGTCAAGATCTTCGGAAAGGGGTTGGGTTGCTTCCGGGTTGCGGTCAATGACAATGACCTGTTTGTTTTCCGAGGCAAGCCTTTTGGCAATATTGTAACCTACTTTTCCTGCACCAACAATTATAATTTTCAAATTTTCTTTCCTGGCAGTTTGATTATTTTATCAGTATGGGCATCCCCATCATGGGCCAGATAACATAAACTGCAATTCCAACAACAATCATAAGTATTATACTGGCTGGGATTCCATAGAGGAAAAATTCTCCCGTGGTAAATTGTCGTGAATTATAGGCAATGGCATTGGGAGCAGCCCCCACCAGGAGTAAAAAGGGCATCCCGGCAGTAACAAGGGCCGCAAAAAGAATCACTTCCGGTGCCACTCCCAGGTAGGGTGCAATTACCAGGGCAACGGGAAGGGAAATGGCAATGGCAGCCACATTCATAATAAAATTCGTCATCATCATTATGAAAAAGGCAATGCTCATTACAAAAACAAACCAGTGGGATTCCTTGAACATGCTCAGCCAGTTTATGGCCAGCCATTCAGCCGCACCTGTCTGCCAGAGGCAGAATCCAATGCTCATGGCGCCGCCGAACAGGAGCATGATATTCCATGGGATTGATTCCAGGTCCTTGATGTTCAGAATCCTAAATACAAAAAACAGGATGGTTGACACAAGAATGATGGCGTTTTTATCAAGAGGTTTAAGCCATGGGATAAATTGTTTTGCAGACATGACAAAGATGCAGGCAAAAATGATGGTGGAGGCGATAAGCTCATCTCGGGTGACTTTTCCCATAGCCTTTCCCAGGGTTTTGGCTTTTTCCCGTAGGCCTGGAATGGTTTTTTGTTCAGGTTTGAAAAAAATCATGAAAAATCCCCACAAAATAAATGTCATTGCCCATCCAATGGGAAACATATAAAAAGTGAGCTCAAAAAAACTGATATCCCTTCCCACAATGTCCTTGAAAAAACCAAGGGCAACCGCTCCCCTGGCTGCACCCAAAAGGGTGACGATACTTCCTGCTCCGGCCACAAAGGCCATTCCCATGAAAAGCCCTTTTCCAAATTTAGTGGGTTTCCCTTCGTCGGTGTACATGGCGTATATGGTCATAAGAAGGGGGAACATGGTGGCAGCAACAGCCGTGTGGGCCATGATATGGGTGAGGGCTGCAGTTACTACAAAACAGCCCAGATAGATCATGCTTGTTTTTTCTCCCACAATGGCCAGCATTTTATAGGCAAGGCGTTTGGTAAGGCCGGTCTTGGTAAAGACCATACCGATAACCAGGGAGCCAAAGATAAAAAGAACTGAAGGGGTCATGAAATCTGTAAAAGCTTTTTCCGCAGGCCGGATCATGAACAGAACCTGCAATACTCCGATTG
>JAOZQY010000312.1 GCA_029931975.1 Bacteroidales bacterium
AAAACAGTGTAAAAGTGGGTGCCTATCTTCTTGAGAAACTGGAAGCCCTGAAAAACTATGATGTTGTGGGTGATGTCCGGGGACAGGGGCTTTTTGCAGGTATTGAGTTTGTAACGGACAAAGCTACTAAAGAGCCTGTGTCTGAGGGTCAGATGACTGAACTCATGGGCAATGTCATGGCCCGGAATGTCATTGTGGGACGGACCAACTCCAGTTTTCACGGGTTCAACAATATCATGAACTTTGCTCCCTGCCTTATCATCACCAGGGAACAGGTGGACACAATTGTTGCTGCTGTGGCAACTGCCATTGAAAAAACATTTTAATAAGATCGTAAACCATTATATTTAAAGGAAGCAAAACATGTTAATCGGAATACCAAAAGAAATAATGCTCAAAGAGAACAGGGTTGCAGCACTTCCGGAAACTGTTGTAAAATTTAAAAAACTGGGCTTTGATGTGCTTGTTGAAACAAAGGCAGGCGCAGGAGCTTTTACAGATGATGATGCATACCTCAAAGTCGGTGCCGAAATTGCTGCTGATGCAGCCGATGTTTTTAACAGATCAGATATCATTCTAAAGGTTAAGGAGCCATTATTTAATAATCAGTACAACAAGCATGAAATAGACATGCTTAAAGAAAACCAGATTCTTATTACTTTTATTCATCCAGCAGCTCCTTCAAACCATGGGGATGTAAAAAAACTCCAGGAAAGAAATATCACGGCATTCACAATGGACGGCATTCCCAGAATTTCAAGGGCCCAGCGCATGGATCCTTTAACATCCATGAGTGCCATAACCGGCTATAAAGCCATCATTATTGCTGCAGCCAATTTCCCAAAATTCATCCCCATGGTTGGTACTTCCATTGGAATGATAAAGCCTGCCAAGATTTTGGTAATAGGCGCAGGTGTTGTCGGTCTTCAGGCCATTGCAACCGGAAAAAGGCTTGGGGGTATTGTAAAGGCAATTGATATCCGACCGGATGCAAAAAAAGAGGCTGAAAGCCTGGGTGTAAAAGTGGTTGGTTTTGATGCACCGCCCGAACTGGCAATTGGAGAAGGAGGATATGCCAAAGCACTTCCCCAGGAATGGCTGGAAAAAGAAAGGGAAGAACTGGCACCTCTGGTAGCTGAATCTGATATCATTGTTCTCAGCGCCCTTGTCCCGGGAGAAGCTGCCCAGCATCTTATCACCAAAGAAATGGTTGAATCAATGAATCCAGGATCTGTTATTATTGATGTATCCATTGACCAGGGTGGAAATTGTGCTTTAACTGATCCTGGAAAAGAATTAATTCATAATGGTGTTTACATCTGCGGAATTAAAAACATACCTGGTTCACTACCGGTTCATTCTTCCTGGCTCTATGCCAATAATCTTTATTATTTTGTTGAAAACCTGTTTAAAAACGGCGAGAACGACTTTAACATGGATGATGAAATCATCAAAGATTCCCTTGTTACCCACAAAGGCAAACTTTATCACCAGGGAACTCGCAAAGCCCTTGGGTTGAATTGATCATTAAGAAAGTTCCAGGAGCAAATAATGACAAATCTTTTATTGATGGCGGGAGTTTTCCTGTTTTCCTTTGTGGTTGGATATTTTCTGATCTCCAGAATACCCACATTGCTTCATACACCGTTGATGTCCATGACAAATGCAATATCCGCTGTAACCATTTTGGGGGTTTTGATTCTTTTTTCAGTTTCATCAACCAGAACCGAACAGGTACTAGGATCAATCGCTTTTGTCATGGCTGCGTTCAATCTTGTGGGTGGATTTGCAATTACTGACAGGATGTTACGGTTATTCAAGAAAAAACAAGTAGGGAGTGGAAATAATGGCTGAAACATATTCTACCGCGAATCTATTCCTGGATTTTTCCGTAATCGGTATCCTTATACTTGGTATATGGCTGTTCCGCTGGCCCCACAGGGCAAAATTCGGTAACCTTACTGCTGCTTTTGCCCTGGCCTGTGCTGCAGTTCTGATTCTTTATCGAAACGGAACCCAGCACCCCTATATTATGCTATTTGCCCTGGTAATTGGTTCCAGCGCCGGATATTGGGTGGCCAGAAGAATCACCATGATCCAGATTCCTGCCATGGTTGCCTTTCAGCATGGTGCCGGCGGGGTTGCG
>JAOZQY010000124.1:0-7545 GCA_029931975.1 Bacteroidales bacterium
TCAGGGCCGTTATGGATTTCATTCAGCGCTTCTGCCTGGAGAAGTAGTATATCCGCGTATCGAATCACCAGGAAGTCGGTCTGCCCGATTTTAAATTTTTCGGTTACAACGGAATCCCCGGAAAGCTCAAGCCCTTCCTGTTCTGAATACTTCATGAAGGAGGTGGTGATGTTCTTATCGTAAAGCAGATCAAGCGTTCCGAAATACCTCCACTCGTCGTAGGTAAGGTTATAAAACAACCTTGAAGTGCTGTCATTGAAAAGGGTAATATCCATTCTGGGATCAAAATTCCCATCCACATCCCTCTCCTTTAAAAACGACTCAAAAATAAATGGAGTGGGGGCAATGTCCGAGAATATCCCCATACCTGCCATCTCCCTTATCCCGTAGGACCGGTGCCTGCTGTTCTCATCGTCTTCACCCTGGGGGCCGTTCAGGGTAAAATTCACCAGGAAGATGGCTTCTTCATTGAGGGTGACTCCATCGTTTATAAAATTGTCTGCGAAATTTTCCAGCAATCTGTATTGCCCGGATTCAATTACAGCCATAAATTGCTCACTGGCCAATTCATACTGATGGGTCTGCATATATAGTTTTCCCAGCAAGGATTGCGCCGCTCCCCTGGTGACGCGTGCGTATTGGTCCAGCGGGTATTCCGAGGCCAGCGGCAGAACGGGAAAAGCTTCCAATAAAAGGCTTTCCATCAGTCCGGTGATGCTCAGGCTATCTGCTCTGGGTGCCGGATCATCCAAGGCTCCCAGTTCCTTATCCACATAGGCAATGTGATACCCGTACATCTGGACAAGATTGTAGTAAGCCAGGGCCACCAGGAATTGCGCCTCACCCACCATGGCCCTGATATTCTCATTGTCTCCAATGGCACCGGATCTGTCGATTACCTGGTAGGCTCTTGAGATTAGCTTGTAGGAGTTCTGCCACCAGTAAAACTCCCAGGGTTCCTCGATGAACCGTGCCACATTGTATAACTCACCGCTTTTCCGTGTAACGGTGCCCATATCAGACATGGTCAGGGCTACCGCATTAATGTCACCTCCTCCATAATAGTCATCCTGAAGCTGGGCATAGGCTCCCATCAATCCCGTATACAGATCAGCTTCGGTTTTCCAGAAGGATTCAACGGTGGGTGCATTCGGATTAAACTGGTCAAGCTCCATGCAAGAGACCAGCAAAATCAGAGACAGAATAGGTAAGTAAAGTCTGATATTTTTCATTTCCATCTGTTTTTCTAGTTAAAACGAAAGTGTTAGTCCCACACTTAGTATGCGCAGGTTTGGAAAACTTTGAGGATCGACTCCAGGGGAAAACATGAAACCTTCTAGCTCCGGATCAAGACCCTTGTATTTTGTCAGGGTGAAAAGGTTCTGTCCACTCACATAGACTTTGAAATTACTTACTTTTTTTAGTGGAATGTTATACCCAATCTGAAGGTTCTTCAGTCGAAAATAAGCTCCGTTTTCGAGATAACGGGTACTGGGTAATTTGCTGAAGTGAGAAAAGCCAAAGACAGCTCTTGGGTCAGTTCCTTCTCCATCGAGATAGGGATCATAATCGGCCGGGTAATTGGAAAAATCATTGGTAATTAATTGTTCATACCAAGAATTATACACATCCCACTCGGTTACACCCTGGAAGAATACTGTAAAATCGAAGGATTTATAAGAGGCATTGAGACTAAAACCATAATGCATTGGGTAAACATTCCCATAGGCTACTCTGTCAAATTCATTGATTTTACCATCCGGTTCTCCGGCAAATTCGCCCTCTGGATCAGAACCATGATCAATAAACTGTGCATCTCCTACCACCGGGACCTGATTATACACTGTAAATCCTTCAGGCAGGGCATCGATATCCCCTTGGGTATAGATCCCATCCATTTCAAACAGGAAGTACTGCCCAAGAGGTTCGTTAAGAAAGGACCTGGTTTTTATGAAATTGGCATCATCTGTGTCACTGATATAGGGATCGTTGGACAATTCGTTCAGACTGCTGTAATAATACGAGATATTTCCGCCTATCTCATAGCTGAAATCGCCTGCCTGGTCTGAGAAACTGGCAGAAAGTTCCCAGCCATTTCTTTTGATTCCGGCATTGTTCTCTATAATGGAACTCTGCTCTGCACCCACTGAAGGGGGCAAAGGCCTGCTATAGATCAGGTCGTAAGTTCTTCCGTTAAAATAGTCGAAGACGATCTCGAGCCGGGAAGAGAACATGCGGATATCGGCTCCGATATTCAGTTCCTGAAGCTTTTCCCATTGTATGTAGGTGTTTGCCAGCTTCCCCCTGGTGGCGCCAAGCACTGCGTTCCCAGCTGGTGCAAGGTTGTAATTTACTCCACCAATTGATCGCAGGATTAGTTCCGATTGATAAATATAGTTTGATCCTGTGGCGTTCCCCACGAGGCCATATCCAGCTCTAATCTTTACGAAGTTGAATGCCGACCCAGATGAAAAGAAATTCTCATTGGACACGATCCATCCACCCGATATGGATGGGAACGTACCCCACCGTACATCTTTCAGGAACCTGGAAGAACCATCATGCCTCACCATTAAATTAAGCAAATACTTATTATTGTAATCGTAGGTAATCCTTCCAAGGTAGGATTCTATGGCGTAGGTAAACTCGCTTCCTGAATTACTGTAACTGGTGATTGGAGCGGTAGATGCATCTATGACCCAGTAGTTCTTCCCATCGAATGTGTAACCCCCGGTAATGCCGGTAAAGTGTATCCGGCCGCTTTCCTGCTGTCCCACATAGGAAGCCATTGCAGAGAAGGAGTGTTTTCCTATGGTGTTCTGATAGAGGAGTTTGTGTTCAATGAAATAGGAATGTACTTCTTCATCCATCTCTTGTAGTCCGGATGGCAGGGTAGTAAGCCATGCGATCTGTCCCTGCTCATTGTATCGTTTTGTATGTTCTATTTCGAGGTCATAGCTTCCGTTAAGTTCGTACTCCAATCCCTTCAATATTTTGAAATTAAGGAAGGCATTTCCCAGAAGATGATTGCCCGTTGTCTGATTAAATATTAGATCCTGAATCGCTCTTGGATTTGAGGCATATGTGCGTGCCCGGGTATCGTCCCCATAACCGTAGCCACTTAGATTAGCCTCATCATAAACTGGAACCACTGGCAGCATTTCATAAATGGACCCTAAAGAACTATTATCCTGCGATAATAAGGTCTTACCGACTGTCAGATTTTGCCCAATGGTCAATCTATCGCCCAGCTTTATTTCCGAGTTTATCCTTGCGTTATATCTTTCAAAAAGCGGATCTCCGATTACTCCCTCTTGTCGGGTATTGTTAAAAGAGAAATAGATATTACTATTTTCATTGCCTCCTGATATACTCAGGTTCAGATCCCTTATGGGTGCATTTTTGGTCATCTCCTTCTGCCAATCTGTGTAGCGGTTAGGATCATAAAGACCCGTTGAGGATGTATCTGCATACAGGTCCGGTTGTCCACCTGCATAAATGGCCCTGTTAACACCAGCCCATTGCTCAGTATTCGCAAGTTCGATATGATTTGGTATCTGCTGAATACCGAATGAAGTGTTCAGGTTTATGACCGGTTTACCTGCTTTCCCTTTTTTGGTGGTAATTATGATTACACCGTTGGCAGCCCTGGAACCAAAAATGGCACTGGAGGATGCATCTTTCAGCACCTGAACGGATTCAATATCGTTTGGGTTGAGGAAATTGTTGTCGTCAGTCTGAACCCCGTCAATCACAAACAGAGGCTGGTTTGCCCCTCCATCGCCATCCACGCCGGTGAACACATTACCCCTTACTCTTATGTTGCCGATTGATCCGGGTTCGCCGCTGCTGACGACCGTCACTCCTGGTATAAGGCCCTGCAATCGGTCCGAAATGTTGGTAGATTCGCTTTTGCTCAATATTTCTGTATCAGCGATGCCTATTGCACCTGTAATATCTCTTTTCCGCTGGGTGCCATAACCGACGACAACTACCTGGTCCAAAGACATGTATTCGGGAGTCATCTGCACATTAATTTCAGTAAGGTTGCCCACCTTAATCTCCTGTGTCGTGTATCCCACGAAACTAAACACCAGCACTGTGCCGGTATCCTGGACCTCAAGGAAATAATTGCCGCTTCCATCCGTAATGGCTCCCTCTGCTATTCCTTTAATGGCGACAGATGTACCCAGTAATCCTTCGTTGTTCTCATCGACGACTTTTCCACTGATACTTCTCTGTCCGAACGCAGTTTGTAACTGCAGGCCCGTAGAAAGGATCATAATTAAGGTAAGAAGTATGAACCGTGGTAGCTTGAAATGAATCAGATTGTCCATTGTAGTAGCTGGTTTAGTTTGTTTTACAAGTTTTAGATATCAGTAATGAATCTAAGCGCAATTTAAGGGATCAGGCGGAATTACTGAGAGTAATATCTTCCTGAAAAAAAGGAAAATCTTTGGAATAATCAGATAGGTGGAAAGAATATGTTAGAGTTCTTTGCTCTTGTTGATCAAAGTTGATTCAACATTGAATTTTGAGGGTACCACTCCAAAATGCTTTTTAAAGGACTTGCTGAAGTAATTTGGATCCAGGTAGCCGACTTCCATACTTATTTCCGACAGGTTCAATTCTCCTGCCAGAATGAGCTCAGCTGCTTTTTTAAGCCGTATGGATGAAATGAATTCGTTGATGGTTTTTCCGGTCAGGCTTTTCAGCTTTTCATATAGGATGCTTTTGCTCATCCCAACCTCCCGGGCAAACAGAGAAACATCCAGATCAGGATTTGAAAGGTGTAATTCAACCACTTCCTTTACTTTATTCAGAAGCTTAATATCTAAAGAGTTGGGGGTGAGCTCTCCGGGATCAAACACAACCTGTTTATTGAATCTCTCCCACAATCTTTCTCTTGAGAGGATCAAATTATTGATCTTCTCAATGAGGATCTGGGAGTTAAAGGGTTTTGTGATATAGTCATCAGCACCTGACTTTAAACCGGAGATCTGGGATTCAATGTCAGTTTTTGCAGTTAATAGTATGACGGGTATGTGTGAAGTGTTGAGGTTTTCTTTCACATGCCTGCACAATTCTATACCATCCATTTCTGGCATCATTACCTCACTGATAATCATGGAGATACTGTTACTCTCAATATTTTCCAGTGCTGTCTTCCCGTTATCAGAAGTCTGAATTCTGTAATTTCTTATAAGGACACCTTTAATGAAATCTCTCATATCCGCGTTATTCTCCACAATCAGGACCTCGGGTCGACGATCATACTCTGCCAGCTCGGGAGCAGGATCTATCATTTTAATGTTTGAGGAATTCATATCCAATAGTATGTCTTCAGGATGGGAAGAAGGTATTTTCACAGCCCTGTCCTCGGCAAGTCGTTCGTTTTCGGAGAAATATTCCTTGCCTACGGGAAGGCTAATGGTGAATTGTGTTCCACTCCTGGGATCTTCTTCAGAAGCTACATTACTTTCAACTATAATACTCCCTTTATGTAGTTCAACAAGTTCCTTGGTTACGGCAAGGCCTATTCCGGCGCTGACTACATCAAGGTTGTTGAAATCATATGCACTGTAATACCTTTCAAAAATGTGACTGACTTTGTTTTTCGAGATGCCGATACCCGTATCCGAAACCATGATCTCAAGCTTAGACTGGTGGCTTACAGGATCATTCACCAGACTCAGATTAATACGTATCTTACCTCCCTCGGAGGTGTGTTTGAAGGCGTTTGACAACAGATTCGAGATGATCTTTTCGATTTTATCTCCATCATACCACATTGTTAATTCATCGACCTTACTATTGAACTCATATTCAATTTGTTTCTGCTTGGCATGATTGGAAAAGAGCATATAGATCTCCTCTAGTAAAAGGATAATATTTCCTTCTGCTACAGCCAGTTTCATATGCTCTGTTTCCAGTTTCCTGAAGTCGAGCAACTGGTTGATCAGCTTAAGCAGCCTGCTGGTATTCCTGTTCATCATATCCAGTTGATCCTTTACATACTTGGACAGCTTTGCGTTGGACAGGATGTTATCAATGGGACCCTTTATCAGGGTTAGAGGGGTTCGCAGTTCATGCGAGATATTTGTGAAGAATTTGAGCTTGGCCTGATTTGCCATCTGGACTTTCTTATTCAGTTCCTCCAGCTCGGATTTCTGTTTCAGTAACCTTGCATTGATAAACTGCAATTCTTCAGACTGGTTCTCAAGTACTTTCTTGTTTTCTTCAAGCTGTTTATTCTTCCGTTCGATCTCCCTGGTCCTTTGCTTTACCTGTGATTCAAGTTTCAGTTTCTGATGCTGCATCTGATACATGCGTGCATAAAAGAACAGGATTAATAAACCGATGATAAATACCAACCCAAAAATCCTAAACCACCAGGTTGCCCAATAGGGCGGCTTGATCCGGATACCCATTGAAGCTTCCTGGTTGCTCCAGTAGCCCTCATTATTGGCAGCCCTAATCTTCAGTACGTAATCTCCTCCCGGTATATTTGTGAATGTTGCAACCCTTTTATTTTCCAAATAAATCCAGTCATCGTCAAATCCTTCAAGCATATATTCATACGAATTCTTTCTAGGATCAGCGTAATCCAGTGCAATGAAATCCAATGAAAACACCTTGTCCTTATAAGACAGTTCAATGTTTTCAGTGACAGATATGGACTGAGATAAGATGCTTCTGTCTGCATAATCACCAATAGGGACGGACCGGTTGAAGATCTTCAGATCGGTGAACAATATGGGTGGAAGGTGCCTATTGCCTGTGATACTTTCCGGTTTGAAATTGGTAATTCCGTTGCTGCTTCCAAGCAGAATCTCTCCGCTGGATATTTTTGTTGCGCAGAGGTAAGTTATTTGGTTGTTTGTATAACAGCCAATGGAATTGGAGGCAATTCCATCCAGGGTAAAGTAGTTGAGGAACTTGTTCTGCTTGTTTCCAACATAGGCAGAATCTTTAGAAATAGCCAGTTTGGACAAACCATTGTTTGTTGCAAACCATAAATTTTCCTGTTCATCTTCCAATATCCTGAAAACGATTTCATCATTCAGACCGTCTTTCAGTGTAAAGGATTCAAAACGAAGCTCATCTCCATGGGCATAATTGCTGATGCTTGTTTTGTTGACACCCTTGTTTGTTGCAATCCACAAATTTTCCTGCTTGTCTATATATGCATCCCATAATATATTGCTATTCAGGCTATAAGGGTCATTCATGTCCGAACTGTAGTAATGGCTTGTCTTTAAATCCGGATGGACCACAAAAAGCCGGCCTGTGTTACCCGTAATCCAGAAATTCCCTCGGGCATCCTCTCTGACCGAAGATGCATATTGAATCTGGGAACTAGCTTCATTTTTTATCAATTCCAGTGCCTCACAGTCAACCTGAAACAATCCCTGACCGATCAGCCACAAACGTTCTTTGCTATCCTCAAAGAAGAGTATGGGCGTACCTGAAAGATCACCAAAAATATCAACACCCTGCTGAAGATCAACGATTTCAAACCTGTTCGAAGCAGCACTCTTATAC
>JAOZQY010000124.1:7555-7924 GCA_029931975.1 Bacteroidales bacterium
CATTTCTCTTGCATTGTTTACACACCAGACATTCCCTTTTGAATCACAGAAGATGCTTGTGATAAACACTTCCTCCAGGTAGGAGGTGATCTCTTCACGATTGCGGTCCCATTTGCTCACGCCCCGATCGGTACTGATCCATATTTCATTGCTCGTGTATTCACTGATGCCCGTAATCTTATCACTGATCAATGAGTTTTCTGTATTCGCATCCAGATGCTGGAAATTCTTGATGTTATAATACCTGGCATGATCGACTCCTCCTCCGTCGTGACCTACCCAGAGAATTTCATGGTCGTTCATGAAAATACTGGAAGTATAACTATTTGATAGGCTGTATTTCACTGCAGGATTATGGGCGAACTGATG
>JAOZQY010000002.1:0-5008 GCA_029931975.1 Bacteroidales bacterium
ATCGGGTCATATCATAGCGTTCATCCATCCGGTCGCGGAACATATAGACATATTCGGGCTCTTCCTGCTGAAATTTACCCAGGAAAGCATCTCCCTGCATGTAGTCAGGTGCTTCTGTATCGATGAGACTCAGGAGGGTTGGAGCCAGGTCCACAAAACTGACCAGTCGTTCCACCTTTTCGCCGGGTGCCGAAGCTGGGTAGAGGTGCTTGAACTTTTCCGGGATCCGGATAATAAAGGGAACATGGGTTCCGGTTTCATAAAGGTAACGTTTGCTTCGTCCAAGAACCCCTCCATGGTCGCCGTAGTAGAAAACGATGGTGTTGTCGGCAAGGCCACTCTCCTCAAGTTCCTTCAGAAGAGCACCGACCTGAGTATCCATGTCCTCTACCTTATCATAATACTGGGCCCAGTCATGCCGCATCTCGGGGGTGTCAGGATGGTAGGGAGGAAGTGTAACATCCTCCGGCCTGTGCCTGAGCTGGGCATCGGGAATGGATTTATGTATGGAGCTCTCATGGCTGGTGGTCAGATTGAATATAGCAAAGAAAGGTTGCTTCTTTTTGCGATTTTTATAATGGGCCTTTCTGTTGCATTCATTCCACATTGTCTCCGGGTCTGCCGACGAAGTATTGTAATCTGTTTTGCTGTTGTTGGTGCAGTAGTATCCCTTGCTCATCAGGTATTCGGTATAAAACCGGACCGTGTCAGACTTCTGATAAGTACTGCGCATTTGCTCATTTCCATTGGAGCAGGCGTGCACTCCGGTGATGATAGTGTTTCGTGCCGGGGCACAAACCGGGGCATTGGCATAGGCATTCGTATATAAAAATCCTTCCGCAGCCAGCTGGTCCATATGGGGGGTGGTGGCAAATTCATCTCCATAGCATCCCAGCAGGGGACTGTTGTCCTCACTGGTGATCCACAGGATATTGGGTAGATCTGTCTTCTTTTTTGTGAAGCCGGTGGTCATCAAAGCGGCGATCACAATTAGTGGTAATGTCAGTCTTATCTTCATCTTTCGGGGACTTATTTGGAATTACCTGGATGAAATTAGGATTTATTTTTCTCAAAAGACAACTTGCCTTCGGTTTTCTTGTCTTTGAAAGTAGAACAATGAAAAAATTATTTCTCATGATATTTATCTTCCTGCTGATCATGCAGATAGTGCAGGCACAGGGAGACTCCACGGATTATGAACGCTGTCCATTTCAGTTTACCTTTCTCTTTCCCCCATTGCTGTACCTGTCGTCAAAGCAGTGCATGATTCCGGGGGAGGCGGGAGCCTTTTTATGGAGTGAAACGAGTAAGGAGATCTTCCTTGTGATTTGGACTTACCGGGAGGGTATGTTCCCCGATCCTCACCTGGTTCCCTTCTAAATATTCGATACGTTTCAGGTTGACCACAAAGGATTTATGAATACGCATAAAATCCTTCTCAGGCAGGGAACTGAGGAAGTTCTTGATGGTATCGTGAACCACCAGCTTATACTGTTCGGTAAAGATGCGGATGTAGTCACCCTGTCCTTCTAAAAAGAGAATCTCAGCGAAAGGTAGAGCATAGAGCTTTTTATCTGCTTTTACCAGGACTTTAGCGATGGAACTTTTATCCTTAGGATTCTCATGAAGCCGCTCAAGTGCGCGGTTTACCGCTTTCAGAAAGCGTTCAAAGGAGTATGGTTTGACCAGGTAGTCGGTGGCATCAAGTTCAAATCCTTCCACGGCATATTCGGAATAAGCTGTGGTGAATACTATAAGTGGAGCACTTGTAAGTGAACGGGCAAATGAGATTCCGGAAAGCCCTGGCATATTGATATCAAGGAAGAGGATGTCAATGCTGGAATTATTCAATTGATGGGTGGCCTCGGCAGCATTGCGACACTCCCCAAGCAGTTCCAGATCCTGTACTTCAGCGATATACCTTTTAAGCACATCCCTGGAGAGGGGCTCATCATCCACTATTAAACAGTTTGCGATCATTTCTGTTTCAATTCAATGGAGAGCTTCACTATGAATGTATCCTCTAAGGCTTCAATATCAAGCAAATACCTACCGGGATAGAGCAGCTCCAGTCGCTGCCTCGTATTTTCGATTCCAATTCCTTTCTGGTGTTGCACTTCATCTAATTCGGATTCTTCCCAGCTGTTACAAACCTTAAACAGCAGTCTATCTTCGCGTATATCAGTTTGAATATCTATAAATGATTTCTCCTGACCACTGAGAAGTCCATGTTTAAAACTGTTTTCAATAAAGGGAATCAGAAGCATGGGAGCAATCATTAATCCCTCCGGATCTCCGATTTCCTCCATTCTTATATCGGTGAGATCAGGATCTACGCGGTACCGGTACATGTCCACATAATCCCTTATCATGGCTATCTCCTTCTCCAGTTCAACAGTTGGCTGACCGGTTTCATACAGGGTGTATTTAAGAATATCAGAGAGCTGAAGGATCACCTCCGGGGAAGCCTTCGATTTTTCCAGCGACAGGGCGTAGATGGTCTGCAGGCTGTTCAGCAGGAAATGCGGATTGATCTGGGATTGCAGCGACTGCAGCTGGTAGGTGGTGGTCATGCGTTCAAACCTTAAGAGCATAAACCAGCTTCGGGAGAGTTTAAGTAAGGTGGTCAGTACCATGAAAACTCCGGTATAGAGCATCAATGCTGGTATAGTATAATATGAAATGAAATAGAAATCGGGAAGGAGCAGGTCGATCCAACTGTCGAAGAGGAAATAGAGGAACAGGGCCCCTCCTCCAAGAAGAAGCAGGAAGATAAGTATATAGACAAGGTATCTCTCTTTCCTGAGAAACTTTGGAACAGCCATATATAGATTCAGATATACAACAGCGACAATGGGAACAAAGAAAATCAGAGTATAAATCACATCGATCTTCTCTATAGTTCCGGAGCCTTTGAAAATATTAAAAAGGATCAGCAGGGCTACACCCCAGAACAGGAGGTGTTGCCACCACCGGTTCTTAAAAATGAGCAGGTCGGTGAACTTTGATCTGGAAGACTGTTTTTTCCTGGGGACCATCATAGGACTTTCAGTGATCCCCAGCCTTCCCTGTACTCTCTTTTTACAAACTGGTTGGCCTGTTCAAAATTGGTGATCCTCATATTGGGCCCATCCCAGCCACAAGCTGCTTTCCCCTTGCTTCCGATAAAAAGTGTGCTTCCCTCGAAATCCCCCAGGGCACCGGTACCAAAACGCCACCATCCTCTCCAGTTAAAGGGGACCAGGTTGTTTATATAGGGGGTCTCCTTAGCAGTACCCAACCAGAGATCCCAGTTGAGTTCTTTTGGAACCGGAGGCCTTTCAGAGGGCCAGGAGATTCCCTGTGGCCAGACCGGTCGGTCGGTCCAGCAATAAACCTTCTCAATCTCACCAAGTACATCTGCCTCTATCCATTCACGCAGGGTACGCATCCCGTCGCAAGAGGCACCCTGATCACCCATTTGGGTAACCACCTTGTATTTTTCAGATGCTTCTGTCAGTATACGGGCCTCATAAATATCGTGGGTCAGGGGTTTTTGAAGGTAGAGATGTTTTTGAAGCTGCATGGCAGCCAGCCCTACCACAGCATGGTTATGATCAGGAATGGCTACTGTTACTGCATCAAAATTATTGTGTTCCTTTTCGAACATCTCCCGCCAGTCATGGTAGAATGGGGCTTTTGGGTATTCTTTTATGCGGGGTGCAGCCATCCTGTCGTCCACATCACACAGGCAGGAGATAACCGCGTTTTTCTTTGGGGAGTTTACCAGACGGTCAATATCGAATGCTGCCTCGCCGCCGCAACCCACAGCTGCAATATGCAGTTTATCGCTGGGAGCCACATATCCAAGTCCGCTAACGGTAAAACTGGGTAGAATGGTGAAAGCTGCAGTCCCGGAGGCTGCTACTTTGACAAATTTTCTGCGCGATATTTCATTTGATTTCATGCTTTGCGTTTTTTAGATTATTGAAGTGCTTTTACAGCCACCTCTTTAAAGAATACAACATCCTCTTCTCCATGGTTCTGAAGACCTATATACCCGAAATCGGGACGGGGACCATGAAAGGGCTCAAAGTCCCAGGTTCTGTCAGGAACCGGATCCCCATCCGTGTAATCGGTGACTTTCACTCCATTTACATACACCATCGTGTGCGGTCCGTCCAGGAATATTTCCATCGTATTCCACTCAGGACCGGGCTTCCCCATGCCGGGCACCAGGGGCTTCGTCAGAGAGTAAATCATCCCCGTGGAATGATATTCTGTTTCACCTGAAAGTTCTGGCATATTATCGATCTGAATTTCGTGACCATAGAATACGGGCATCCACTCTTCGAGAGGCTCTATGGGAACACGTACAAAAACCCCTGAATTACTGTTGGTTTTTTCCATTTTAAAAACAACCCTGAGCCTGCAATTACCGAACTTTTCTCCTGCCCAGTAGAGGAGTCCCATTCCTCCGTGTCCCCTGATCAATCCATCTTCAACGGTCATGTAGCCCTGACCCACATGTTTCCACCCGCTTAGGTCAGTGCCGTTAAATAACTGTCTCCACTCTGTGGTATCTGCTTCCTGAAATGAGCTTCCGAAAGAATCCGGAAATGCTGAAAAAGAGATAATAAGTAGTGTCAAACAAAGAGATAATATGAACTTATATTTTTGAAAAGAAATAGTGTGTGACATAGGAGTATATTTAATATGAATACGATTGGGTTTGAATAAAAAAGTTTGTTGAACTACAAATTACGAATATCCAGAATAGGCAAAGCATTTCTGCCTTAAGTATTGATAAAAATTTTAACTTACACCTGATAATCAAGACCATTCTTAAATACATAGATTATGTCCAAAAAGAAATCTAAAAAGGAATCAAAGGAAAAAGATAAGAAGAAGGTAAAAAAGAGCCTGCTTGAGAAGTTGAAGATGACGAAGAAAAAAGACTCTAAAAAGAAGAAAAAGAAAAAGGATTCCAAGAAAAAGGATTCCAAGAAAAAGGATTCCAAGAAAAAAA
>JAOZQY010000002.1:5108-138866 GCA_029931975.1 Bacteroidales bacterium
AAGAAAAAGGATTCCAAGAAAAAGGATTCCAAGAAAAAGGATTCCAAGAAAAAAAAAGGAAAAAAGAAGTCTGCTGAAAAGGTACATGTTGAAAAGCCTTTAAGAGCAAAATTTGCCCAACAAAAAATATTTGTTTCTGACCCAAAACCGGTCCTGAAGGCGACAACTGAGCCAGCTTCAAAGCCACCCCGGAGACCGACAGCAGGAAAGGCTGATAAGAGTACGAATTACAATGTGAAAGATGCCATTGCTAAGCTTAGGGCAATTAAGAGCAGGGACGAGTTAATGGTATTTATTAAGGGTGAAAAGAGAGTGACCATTACCAAGGTGATTCCTGCAACACTGAATAAGTTGAAACAATAGAGCCAGCGGCTCTATTGTTCCCTTTGCTTAGGATAGTGAATAGCTATTAAAGCTTAACCGGGCGAGACCTGTGTTGCCTTCTTGTTTGGAAGCGGGCCATAATAAGGTTTGAGCTTCAGAAAAACCCCCATCTCTTCCTGATCGTCGGTATAGCCACGGGTAAAAATTCGTTCAATCTCTTCAGAAGTTTTGGGATCATTGGCATACTTCCGGATGAATTTTTGTAGTTCATCGGTGGGAGCAGTCAGTACATGCCTGTCGGAATCGTATCCTGGAATGGTTTCGTTTTGAATGCGGATTCGATTCTGTTCCAGGAGCTCATTGAGCCACTCATCGGCGTACCAGTACAGAAGAATGGAATCTTTGTTGTACTGCACCCTGGCCAGGGTATGAACCGGAACGTGATGATAGGTGGTCATGTCGGAGGTGCAATGATCTTCATTGGGATCCGGTATGAAATCCACATAATCCACATCATTGAGCCGGAACAGGGTTCCTGTCAGGGCTGCATATTTCTCTTCATCCTCATAATAGGTAATCACATAGGAGCTGTCATGCTTTTCCGGTTCCATGAATCCCGCAGCTACCATATTGGGAAGGATGGTCCAGATGCAGGAGTCTCCATCTATCCAGTATCCTACCATGGTGGTGTCAAAGAATTTATCTTTTGCTTTGAAGAAAGGGTGGAGCGAGCTGACCAGGCAGCTACTCATGGCAGTCATGGCCAATATCAGGATGATCAGTTTTGAGTGTTTCATGACAATTTGGTTTTGATTACGCTGTAAAAGTGAGCCTAAAGTGCTTGCCGGTCAATTTTTTTCGATCAAAACACCTGGTTTGTCGGTGAACCCGGATTTCCGGTTCTGCTTTTTGCAAAATCAGGGTTCCATATCCACCTTCAGGATATAAGGCTCAAAAACCTGACAGATGTAGAGATGCTTGTCATAGATGATGGCAGAGGAACCACCACTGATGGTGGAGCCATCGGTGGCATAGAGAATGGTAAAGTCGCCGGATTCAGGATCCACCAGGAAGACCTCTACAGGTGATTTTTTATGAGGATTTTTAGCATGGCCAATGAACTTCAGGGGTTTTACATGACCGGGTGTCAGCAGCTGGCCCTTATAGATTCTGATATTGTCATTGCCCTTTAGTTTGGAAATCTCACCCGCCGCAACTAAGCCATTTTCCCTAATCTCATATACATGAAGTTTATGTAGTACGGCATCACCTACGTAGAGCCTGTTTCCAATCCGGTTGACTCCGGCCGGGTAGCCCATGTTGTCTGCCACCGTTTCTGCCTCCCAGTGTCCTTCACTGTTCTTTACCAGCTTTACCACACTGGCCCGCTTGAGCTTCAATGCCTTTTCCCACAGACTTCCCCGCTTCCCGGAATCATTGACCAGGTAGATCTCTCCATTTGTACCGCAAACCAGGGCATTGGGGGAGTGCTGGAGCCTGGTATGAATAAGCTCTACAAAATTGAGTTGCTTTCCATCCACCCTGTAAACCAGCACCGGGTGATAGTCGGGTTCCCTTTCATGAGAGATCACATAGAGCAGATCCCCGTCCAGGTAAATGCCATGTGGGCGGAATAAAATCCCAACAGGTTCGTTAAGTCGTTTCATAACAAACTGTTCTCCAGACAATAGCTCATAGCGTACTATCTCTCCGAAGGGTTTATCTGCTTCCCGTCTCCCGCAACAGGAAATGATCAGGCCCGGGTCACCATGCAGGGTGTCGAGCACCATATCTTCAGGTCCGGGTTTCAGGGGGATTCTTTCACTTATCCTCTGAGCCATGCTCTGTTGAGCCATGCTACAGAGTATGATCAAAAGGGGAAGGGTAAACACAATGGAAGGGAATCTGTTTTTCATAAGGGAGATGGATTTAATCAAATGTAAGGATTTGTGCTCTATTGAAGCAACCTTGTGTAGCACTTATTCATCCTTTATTTGAATGATAAGTAACTGCAATATGAGTAAATGGATTTTATTGTTTGTTGTTGTGTTGTTGACAGCCTGTGAAAGTGAGATGGCAGAACTGGAGGCTCTTGGTTCCAATTCCGGTATTGTTGGAACCTGGGTGGAGGATGCCTACATGGGAGATACCCTGCTGTTTCAGCGCGCCAGGCAGCTGGATGAAGAGAAGTATGGTTTTACCATCGGGGATGATGGCTCCTTTTTGGAACGGAAGAATGCCGGCTGGTGTGCTACGCCCCCCATCACGTATGAAAATTTTGAAGGTACCTGGGAGGCCGTTTCCGACAGTCTGCTGGATATTAAAGTGGCCTACTGGGGAGGAATGATGACCTTTCAGATCCGGATTATTTCGCTGGATGAAGAAAAGCTTGCCATTAAATACCTCTACACGGATGCCCGTGAGGATTCCCGGTAGCCGGATTATCTGAAAAAACTTCTATATTCGCGTTCCTCATTTATATCTATGGAGCGCGAAACTTTCTTCCAGTTTATGTGGGGGTGGGCCACACTTGGTCTGCTGGCATTTGTTTTATTGCTCTTTGTGAAGGCGCCTTACGGACGTCATAGCCGTAAGGATTGGGGACCCGGCATACCCAACCGGCTGGCCTGGTTCCTGATGGAATTTCCCTCCCTGCTGGTTTTTGTACTCTGTTTCCTCTTTGGTCCGAACATGATTCAGCCCCTGACCTGGATCTTCTTTGCGCTATATGTTTCTCATTATACCAACAGATCCCTTATCTGGCCATGGCGAACACGCACTTCAGGGAAAGAGATGCCACTGGTTGTTGCATTGATGGCTGTTTGTTTCAACCTGGTTAATAGCTTTTTAAATGGCTACTATTTTTCAGCTTTTTCAAGGGAGTATTCCATCGGATGGCTCACTGATATCAGGTTTATCCTGGGAGCAATCCTTTATGGCGGAGGAGCCTTTGTGAATTGGTGGTCGGACCAGATTCTGTTGCGCCTGCGCAAGGGAGGAAAGAAGGGATACTATGTGCCCAGGGGGGGGCTCTTCAGATGGGTCTCCTGTCCCAACTTCCTGGGGGAGATTTTGCAGTGGACCGGTTTCGCTGTGATGACCTGGAGCCCGGCAGCACTGGTATTTGCCCTCTGGACCTTATTCAACCTGGCTCCCAGGGCCCTGAGCCACCACAAATGGTACCGGGCTACTTTTCCTGAATATCCTGCTGAGCGGAAGGCCATTCTTCCAGGGATACTGTAATGGCAGGTCTACGCTTTTTCTAACCAAAGCCGGGCATTCACAAAGGCTTCCAGCCAGGGGGTGGCCTCATCGCCTCTGCGATCGTCCGGATAGTAGCCACACTGCCAGGGTTGGTAAGCGCGCTCCATATGAGGCATCATAGCCAGGTGGCGTCCGTTGGCCGAGCAGATGGCTGCTGCATCGTAATCAGATCCATTGGGGTTGGCCGGGTAGGAGGAGCGGCTGTAACGGGCCGCGATATGGTAATTCTCCTGCGGCTCGGGGAGCACAAACTTTCCTTCACCATGGGCCACCCAGACTCCCAGTTGCATCTTCTCCAGTGAGCCAAGCATCACCGAATTATTCTTCTCTACTTTCATTCCCAGGAAGGCCGATTCAAATTTCCCGGATTCGTTATTCGCCATGGAGGGCGATTCATCGTGTTCAGGAACCACCAGGTCCAGTTCGATCATCAGCTGACAACCATTGCAGATTCCAAGGCTGAGGGTATTCTTCCTGGCATAAAATTTTTCCAGGGCCTTTCGTGCCTTCTCATTGTATTTGAATGCCCCTGCCCAGCCCTTGGCCGAACCCAGCACATCCGAATTGGAGAAGCCTCCCACAAAAACAATCATCTGCACTTCTTCCAGCGTCTCCCTGCCTGTAATCAGGTCGGTCATATGTACATCCTTCACATCAAATCCCGCCAGGTAGAGGGCATGGGCCATCTCCCGGTCGCCATTGACACCCTTTTCCCTGATAATGGCTGCCTTAACACCGCTCTCGACGCGACGCAAGGGATCAATGCCCAGGCTCTTAAAGCTGCCCTTGAATTTGCCCAGATCGAAATGGAGTCTGTTAATCTTAAAATTTTCTGAGCGCTCTTTGGCCAGCTTTTCGCCCGACTGTTTCCTGTCCAGCAGGTAGGAGGTGCGGAACCAGAGATCGCGGTAACGATCTATGCCCAGTCTGAGATTATCCTCCCTGGTGCGCAGGGTCATGTCACGCCCTTCAGTGGGACGGCCGATCAGATGATGCAGAATTCCTTCCTTTTCAAACAAGGCAGTTATCCTATGGGGATCATTTACCTGGATCACCACGCCGGGCTTCTCACTGAAAAGTACAGGAACGGTCTCCGCAGGAACACCGGTAATATCCACTTCAACACCACCGTCATAATTTGCAAAGCACATTTCCATCAGGGTGGTAAGTAGTCCCCCGGCCGAAACATCGTGGCCGGCCATGATATACCCCTCTTCAATCAGGTTCTGAAGCAGGTTGAAAGTTTTTACAAAATAGGCGGAATCGGTCACTGTGGGTGATGCGGCGCCCAGCCTGTTTTTATACTGTGCAAAAGAGCTGCCTCCCAGTTTGAAGTCATCCTTGGCCATATCGATGTAGATGAGCCTGCTCTCAGGGTCAGCTTTCATCACAGGCTCCACAATCTTCCGGATGTCGCTTACCTCACCGGCAGCAGAGATAATTACTGTTCCGGGTGCGTAGACCACATGGTCCTTATATTTCTGGGTCATGGAGAGAGAGTCCTTCCCCGTGGGAATGTTGATGCCCAGCTCCAGGGCAAAGTCGCTTGCAGCCTTGGCTGCATTATACAGTCTGGCATCCTCGCCTTCATTTTTACAGGGCCACATCCAGTTGGCAGAGAGGGAGATGCTTTTGATGCGATTGGGCATGGGGGCCCATACAATATTGGTCAGTGCCTCGGCTATGGAGAGCACGCTTCCAGCCTTCTCATCCACCATGGCGGCTACCGGAGCATGACCGATGGAGGTGGCATATCCCTTTTTCCCCTGGTAGTCCAGTGCCACAGCACCCAGGTTGTTCAGTGGAAGTTGCAGCTCACCAGCACACTGCTGTTTGGCAACCTTGCCACTTACCGAGCGGTCCACCTTGTTGGTTAGCCAGTCCTTGCAGGCCACCGCTTCCAGTTGCAATACACCCTCCAGGTCGCGGGCAACATCGCTGACCTTATAGGGAATTCTTTTGTAACGTATATTCAGGCAATGATCATCCATCACGGTCCGGGGTGGTTTCCCGAACATATCCACCAGCTCCAGGTCCATGGGCTTCTCCCCGGATTTTTCACTCTCAAACACAAAGCGGTGATCGTCGGTGATCTCCCCGATAATATAGATGGGGGCCCGCTCCCGGTTGGCGATACGAACCAGTTCATCCACATCTTTGGCTTTGATTATCAGCCCCATTCTTTCCTGCGATTCATTACCAATGATTTCCTTGGCCGAGAGGGTGGGATCACCCACTGGTAATTTGTCCAGGTTAATCTTCCCACCGGTCTCCTCCACCAGTTCGGACAAACAGTTGAGGTGGCCGCCGGCGCCATGGTCATGGATGCTCACTATGGTATTCTTTCCCGATTCGGCCAGGGCGCGGATGGCATTGTAGGCCCTTTTCTGCATTTCGGGATTGGCTCGCTGTACAGCGTTCAGTTCAATGACATTCTCAAACTCACCGGTATCCACTGATGAGACAGCACCACCTCCCATGCCGATCCGGTAGTTGTCACCACCCAGCAGCACCACCACATCTCCCTTTTCAGGCGTATCTTTCTGTGCATCCCTGCTGTTTCCATAGCCGATTCCCCCGGCCAGCATAATGACCTTATCGAAACCGTATTTTTTACCCTTCTCCTCATGCTCGAAGGTGAGCAGACTGCCGCAGATAAGTGGTTGTCCGAATTTATTTCCGAAATCACTGGCGCCGTTGGAGGCCTTGATCAGGATTTCCTCCGGACTCTGGTAGAGCCAGGACCGTTCGGCCATGATGCCTTCAAGGCTGCGTCCCTGATCCAATCTGGGGTAGGAGGTCATGTAGACTGCTGTTCCCGCCATGGGGATGGCTGCCTTCCCTCCTGCGATCCGGTCACGGATTTCACCCCCGGTGCCGGTGGCTGCCCCGTTAAAGGGTTCTACGGTGGTGGGGAAGTTGTGGGTCTCTGCCTTCAGCGACAGTACCGATTCAATATCTGTTACTTTGAAATAGTCCGGTTTATCATGGGAGGCGGGTGCAAACTGCTCGATGGCAGGTCCCGCTGCAAAGGAGCAGTTGTCCTTATAGGCTGAGACAATATGATTTGGATTTGTGGCTGTGGTTAGTTTGATCAACTGGAAGAGAGACGACTCTTTTTCCTCTCCGTCGATGATAAAGGTGCCGTTAAATATTTTGTGCCGGCAATGTTCTGAGTTCACCTGTGAGAATCCAAAGACCTCGCTGTCGGTGAGCTTCCTTCCAATCCGTTCACTGACTTTCTCCAGGTATTCAATCTCATCGGGGTTTAGCGCGAGACCCTCCTTCTTGTTGTATGTAGCGATATCAGAAATTTCATGGATGGGTTCGGGCGCACGGTCAATGCTGAACAGCTCTTGATCCAGTCCCTGGTACAGGACCTGCAACATGGGATCAAAGGAGGCTTCTTTATTTTTTACCACGAAAAACTCTTCGATCCGCCGAAGCCCTTCAATCCCCATATTCTGGGTAATCTCCACGGCGTTGGTACTCCAGGGGGTGATCATCTCTTTTCGGGGTCCTACGAACCATCCTTCCACCCGGTCGTCGTTCAGGCATGAGGCCTTTCCAAACAGCCACTCCAGCTTCCCGGTGGTTTGAGAATCAAGTTCGCTATTGACCTCAAGAGCGATGATTTTGTTGTCGGGGACCCGGAAAAAATAGATCATATGGATGCGTTTAAAATATTTTCCTTAAATGTATGGTGCAAAGATACATGATATGTTGAATGATGGAAGAGTTTTTTATCATTGGAAATGATTGTTTATCTTGTCGGAAACTTAAAAAGACCATCCTATGATCCAGCAGAATTTGATAAAGTTTTATGAGAAGAGTTTTTCAGAGAACTGGGATCTTCCTTCTCTTTCCGACTACAATGGAGTCTCATATACTTATGGTGAGGTGGCTAAGCGGGTGGCCAGGCTGCACCTGCTTTATGAAGGGCTGGGAATTAAGAAAGGGGATAAGATAGCCGTTTTTGGTAAGAACTCTGCCAACTGGTGTATCAGCAGCATGAGTGTAATTACCTATGGTGCAGTTGTGGTGCCTATTCTTGCCGACTTTAAACCGGACGCTGCCCATTCCATTCTCAACCATTCCGATGCAGTGATGCTCCTGGTTGATAAGCAGATCATGGAGACCCTTTCGGAGTCTGAATTGAAAAATATCACAGCCATTCTTTCGGTGGATGATTTTGGAATTCTCTCAACAAAACCATCTAAAGCCTTTATGAAGACCATTAATAATCTGGATGAATTGTTCAATGAAAAATACAAGGATGATTTTACCAGGGAACATATTAAATATGCCGAGGTGGACAATAGCGAGGTGATACAGATCAATTATACCTCGGGGACCACAGGTTTCAGTAAGGGTGTGGTCCTTACTGCCAACAGCCTGGCAGGCAATGTGGATTATGCCATCCGTTCCATTGAACTGAACCCGGGAGAGCGGATGCTTTCCATCATTCCCCTGGCTCACTGTTATGGTTTTGCTTTTGATTTTCTATTTCCCCTGGCGGTGGGTGTCCACGTAACTATCCTGGGAAAGATTCCCGCAACACCGGTAATACTCAAGGCATTTTCTGAAATTAAGCCTCACCTGATTCTTTTTGTTCCCATCTTTTTTGAGAAGCTCTATAAGAAAAAGGTCTTGCCGACTCTTCAAAAGGGATCCATGAAGGTGCTCACAAAGATCCCAGGCATCAAGGGACTAATTTATGGTGCCATCAGGAAAAAGCTTTATGAATCCTTTGGCGGAAATTACCGGGAAGCTGTCCTGGGAGGTGCTGCACTGGGGGCCGAAGCGGAGGAGTTCTTCACAAAAATTAGATTCCCCTTTACCATTGGTTACGGTATGACTGAATGTGGTCCCTTGATCTCCTATGCATCCTGTGCCAACTCCAGGAGAGGGTCCAGCGGAAAGATCCTGGATATTATGGAGCTGAAAATTGATTCGGCCGAGCCCTATGATGTGCCCGGAGAGATCCTTGTGAAAGGGGAGGTCCTGATGGAAGGTTACTACAAGAATGAGGAAGCCACCAAAGAGGCCATTGATGCCGATGGCTGGCTCCATACAGGAGATTTAGGTGTGACCGACAAGGATGGATTTATCTATATTAAAGGAAGAAGTAAAAGCATGCTGCTTGGCTCATCGGGGCAGAATATTTATCCCGAAGAGATTGAATCCAAGCTCATTAACCTGCCTTACATCAGTGAAGCAGTGGTTCTGATGAATAAGGGCCACCACCTGGAAGCGCTTGTCTTCCCCGATATGGAGCAGGTGAAGGCAGAAGGAGTAGCCGACAAGCTGGAAGCTAAAATGGAAGAGAACCGCAAAGAGCTGAACAGCCATCTTGCAGCTTACGAATCCGTGCTGAAGATACATATCCACGACAAGGAGTTTGAGAAGACCCCCAAAAGGAGTATCAAGCGCTTCCTCTATAAACTGGAGGAATAACAACCATTTACTATACCTTCCGCTTACTTACAGAGCGGTGCCCTTGAACACCCTGGAGATACCCGGTGGTACCAGGAAACCCGAGTAAGAGAGTTTATCGCCCCAGGTTGTGGAACGGACATCGGCGTTTGCCCTGCCATCAGGGTAAGCGCTTATACGTACATCATAGCTACCCAAAGGAGTTCTCAGGTAATAGGTAATGCTGTAAGTACCGCTTTTCTCATGTTTGGTGTACTTATAGTCAGCAATTGACCCCTCAACGGTGACTCCTCCTACGCCATTTCGTCCAATGTAGGTGTTTGATCCAACCTGGATCACACCTGTCAGTGAGTCCGCTGCAATAAAGTTAATATTAGAGGATACATTTAGTGAATTGCCCCGCTTGTCTTTAAGTTGATTTGCTTCCAGAACGAAACGTTTGTATTCCACCATGGCGTCGACCACTTCGGATTTTTGAGCAAGCTCTTCGGCCTTCTGCTCTTTTTTCAACTCTTTCTGAAGTTGTTTTTGCTCCTTTTTGCTAAGTTCCTGGGTGAAGGCGGGCAGTGTCAATAAGGCCACCAGCACGATGCTTATAACTCTTTTCATAATTCTGTTTTTTTCAATATCTTACATTATTAAACAGTGATTCAGGTCGAATTGTTTTACTTAGTCAGATCAAATTTACGATTAATTAGCTATGAAGAGGAAGGTATTATTGTACATCTTGCTTGCCTTGCTCTTTACATTTACAGCTCCTGCGCAGGAAAAAGCAGCACCAATCCTTAAGAATTCTGTGAAAATAAATACCATTGGACTGGTACTTCATAATGTTTCTCTCCTTTATGAGAGGCAACTGAATGATCATTGGACCCTGCAGGCGGGTACCGGTTACCGGTGGGGGGTGATATCCCAAAGGTCTTCGGACTTGGCGATTTGAATTTTCATTATTGGACCGGATCAGAATTTGTGGATGCCGCTGTGGCATCCAATCTAAGTGAAATGGGAGCAGGTATTCAACTTGGTTACCAGTTTATTTTTAAGGAGCGGTTTTCGGTGGACTTCATGTTTGCCGGTCCGCGTTTATCAACATATCGTCTCAAATGCTCAATCAATTCAGATTATGCTGAAGAGCTTGCTCCCATTATCGAGGAAGAGATCAACAGGCGACTTGAGTGGCTGGGAATGGATCCCATCACCATCACTCCCTCAGCAGAAATAGATACCAGAGTCGGATTCCGGAACTTCCGTTATGCAGTGGCCTTCGGGTTTATGTTCTGACCCTTGGAGATCCAGCGCCAGATAGAAGTGGATTCTTTTATGGGATTTATTTCCCCCTGATCGAGGCGTCTAGCTCTTTCTCAAATGCACTGGCTATACGCTGCATAGCTTTATCGATCTGTTTGTCGGTAAGGGTCTTGTCTTCATCCAGAAGGGTAAAGGAGAGGGCATAGGATTTTTTACCTTTCTCAATTTTATCCCCTTCATATACATCAAAGAGTGATACACTTTTCAATAGTTTTCTTTCGGCTTTGAAAGCAAGGGTCCTGAGCGATTCGAAGGTAACTTTTCTATCCAGCATCAGAGAGAAGTCACGACTTACCACCTGGAACCTGGAGAGGGGTTTAAAGAGGATCCTGTGTCCCGACAATGCTTTCAAGACCTGGTCCCAGTTGAATTCAGCAGCATATACCTGCTGCTTGATATCGAAGAGTTTCACTGTCTCCTGTGCCACCCGTCCGAATTCCACCAGCGGAATGCCCTTATATGCATAAACCAGAGCTTCATCAAAGTGCAGATTATTAGAGCCGATGCATTCCAAGGCCAGGGGATCGATCCCCAGTTTTAAGAGCACCATTTCCACATAAGTCTTCAGTTGATGAAAAGAGGATTCAACAGCTTTCTGAATCCAGTTTCCCTGGTGAACATCTCCTGAAAGGAAGATGCCCATATGGTGCTCTTCATCGTATTTCTCCAGGGGATCTTCTGCTTTATTCTCCCCGTTCAGGTAATAGCAATTCCCAAACTCATATAATTTAAGGGTAGTCTGCTTCCGGTTGATATTATAAGCTATAGCTTCCAGTCCCCCGAACAGCAGGTTTTTCCGCATCAGTGAAAGATCCTGGCTTAGCGGATTAAACAGGCGTACTGCCTCAGGATCCTGTTTATCACCCGTGTCGTAATAGGACGAAGGGGTCAGGGAGTTGGATTTCATTTCAAAGAAGCCATTGGACGACAAGAGGTCGGAGCACATATTGACCACCTGCTCCTTATCTGGCTTCTTGGTTGAGGACAGTGTGGAGCGCAGACTGTTCGATATCTCCACCCGGTTGAAGCCATAAATACGAAGGATTTCTTCGATCACATCGGCCTCTCTTTGTACATCTACTCTGTAGGGGGGGATCCGGAGAATCATTCCCGACTCACTTTCTTCCTCCACCCGGATCTCCAGTGATTCAAGAATGGAACGGATGCTGGCAGGTTCTATATGGTTACCGATGAGCCTGTCCACATGTGAAAAAGAGATCTCAACACGGAAATCTTCCACTATTTCCGGGTACACATCAACCAGCTCCGAGGAAATACTACCTCCGGCAATTTCCTTGATCAGTAGTGCGGCGCGTTTCAGGGCCCAGACAGTGATGTTGGGATCCGATCCTCTTTCAAATCTGAAAGATGCATCGGTATTGAGTTGGTGGTGCCTGGCTGTTTTACGGATATAAACCGGGTCAAAACAGGCCGATTCCAGAAAAATGGAGGTGGTATGTTCGGTGACACCTGATTTGATACCTCCAAAAACACCGGCGATACACATGGCCTCTTCGGCATTGCAGATCATCAGGTCGGATGCACGTAGTTTACGTTCCTGTCCATCCAGGGTTACAAAAGGGGTCCCTTCGGGCATTGTTTTGACAATCACTTTATTCCCCCTAAGCTTTTCCGCATCAAAAGCATGCAGGGCTTGTCCAGATTCCATCAGCACGAAATTGGTAATATCTACCACATTGTTAATGGGAGTAAGGCCAACGGACCGCAACCGGTTCTGAAGCCATGTGGGACTCTTGCTTACTTTCAGGTCCTGGAGGGTCACGCCGGAATAACGCTTGCACCCGGCTTTTTCAACGATTTCAACAGGAATAAAAAGCTTGTTGTTATCGTTTTTGAAGGCATCTACCGATGGTTTCTGTAACTCCACATGGCCGGATTGCTTCAGGTAGGCAGCCAGGTCCCTGGCAACACCCATGTGCGATGCGCCATCAATACGGTTGGGGGTCAGGCCGATCTCAAAAACAAAGTCATTTTCCACCTGGAAATAATTCGCGGCCGCTGTGCCGGCCTTTGCTTCCGGATCGAGGACCATTATTCCATCATGTGAGGTGCCCAGACCCAGTTCATCTTCAGCACAGATCATTCCCATGGAGAGGGCTCCGCGGATTTTTGCTTTCTTAATAGTAAAGCCCTTTTCATCGGGCCAGAGGGTGGCTCCTATGGTGGCCACCGGGACCTTCTGTCCGGCTGCCACATTGGGGGCACCGCAGACAATCTGCACCGGCTCGTCTGCTCCCAGTTTCACACTGCACACTGTAAGTTTATCGGCATCGGGATGCTTTTCACAAGTGAGCACTTCACCAATGACCACACCCTCCAGTCCACCTTTTACCGACTGCACCTCTTCCAGTCCCTCTACCTCAAGTCCGGTGTCGGTAAGAATTTCGCTAAGCTGCTGGGGGCTTAGGTCGGTATCAATATATTCTTTGAGCCAATTGTAGGAAATCTTCATCTCTGCTTCATTCTAATAAGCTGCAAAAGTAGTGCTTTTAAGGCAGAGTTAAAAGCGCAAAAAGTTGTGGCTGCACATAGGGATAGGTGAGCCGGGAAGGGAGCTCCCGGCATAGTTGAATCTCTTCAATTTCATAATCGGGAAGTGACTCTAATTCCTTTACTTCAGCGAAGTAAAGTCTGCCGTACGCACATTTTCCCAGATGGTTGACACTGTAGTCAGAAACCACAGTCAGGGATGATTTAATTACCCCTGCCTCTTCGTATAACTCTCTAACTGCGGCCCGGTCGGGCTCCTCACCTGCTTCTATATGTCCGGCAGGCAGTTCCCAGGTTTGCCTTTGATGATGCCTTACAAAAATCCATTGTCCCTGGTATCTGGCGCCCATTACCACATAGCTTAACTCCGAATTATCAACCGAGCCAGGAGCCAGCACTTGTACTTGCGGGATCATCTGCAGACTGTTTTTTCCATTTCTATTTTATTGTTTTTGCATTGGGATTATCCACTATCAAGAATATACCCGACACCTGAATTGTTCAACAAAATGAAAATATGAATAAAAAACCATGTTCTCATGGATTTTAGATATTTTTGTACGCTTAAAATAGCACTATGAACAAATCTCCTTTAATTCTGGTTACCAACGATGACGGCATGAATGCCAAAGGCATGGAGACTTTAATTTCGGTGGCCCGGAAGTTTGGAGATGTGGTGGCCATCTCGTCCCGGGAGCCCATGTCGGGCATGTCACACGCCATTACCATCAAGGTACCTCTCAGGGTGAAGCTTGTGGAGGATGAGCCCGGACTAAAACGCTATATTACCAACGGGACCCCTGTGGATGGGGTGAAACTTGTTTTTAACAGTCTGGCCGAGCGCAAGCCTGAGCTCCTGCTTTCTGGCATCAATCATGGTTCAAACTCTTCCTCAAGTGTGCTCTATTCGGGGACCATGGCAGCGGCCATGGAGGGGGCCATCAACCATATCCATTCCATTGGTTTCTCCCTGCTCAGTTTTGATCCCGATGCTGACTTCTCTGCTTCGGCCGGCGTGGCTGAGGAGGTAATACAAGCGGTGTTGGAGAATGGACTGCCCGATGGAATCTGTCTTAATGTGAATATTCCCGCGATTCCCTCCGAAAAAATCAGGGGCATCAAGATTTGCAGCCAGGCCAACGGGTACTGGAAAGAGGAGTTCGAGAAAAGAATTGATCCCAATGGAACAACATATTACTGGCTAACCGGGTTTTTCCATAACAGGGAACCAGAGAATGGCGGAACCGGCACCGATGAGTGGGCTCTGAAGAATGGCTATGCTTCCATTGTTCCAATCAATACCGACCTTACAGCATATAAGGTGATGGAGGAGCTCAGAAGCATGGGCTTTGCACAAATAGCTAAGAATGACTGAGAAGAGATTTAATACCATATTATACGGACTGGTGCCGGGAGTAGTAATACCCATACTAACACTGCTTGTTTTCTGGATGGTGAGAAGTGATAGTGGCCTGGTGAAGTTCCTTGTGGATTTTCAGCGGCTCGGAATGCTGTCCAAAGTGGTGAGCCTTACCGCCATTCCCAACTTGCTGCTTTTTTTCCTCTTTATCTGGACCAATCGGACTTTTTCAGCCCGGGGAGTTGTTTTTGCCACCCTGTTACTGGCATTTGTAATGCTGATTCTCAAATTTGTCTAAAGGAACTATGAAGTATTATTTGATAGCAGGTGAAGCTTCAGGTGACCTTCACGCTTCAAACCTGATGAAAGTGCTCCTGGAGACCGATCCAGAGGCTGAGTTCCGGTATATGGGAGGCGACCTGATGCAGGAAGTATCCGGAGGGATGGTGATGCATTACCGGGAAACCAACTATATGATGCTGGATGTGCTCTTTCACCTGCGTAAGATCTTCCGGAACATTCGTTTGATCAAGCGGGATGTCCTGGAATGGAAACCCGATGTACTGATACCTGTGGACTATCCAGGCTTTAATATGCGCATCACCCGCTTTGCTTCGACGAAAGGAATAAGGGTATTTTACTACATCTCACCCAAGGTTTGGGCATGGAAACAAAGGAGGGTAAAATCTCTGAAGCTTTATGTGGATCGCCTCTTTTCCATTCTCCCTTTTGAAGTAGAGTTTTTCAGCCGGTTCAACATGGAAGTGGAATATTTTGGAAATCCGCTGGTTGACCATGTGGAATCATTCAGAGAGCAATTTGAAGGTGAAAGGGGCTGGAGGGAAAGACATGGTCTGGGAGATTTACCCATGGTGGCATTGCTTGCCGGCTCAAGGAAGAAAGAGATTGAAACCACACTTCCTGCCATGCTTGTCCTGGCAGGAGAGCGTCCTGATTATCAGTTTGTTGTGGCTGGAGCTCCTTCCGTTTCCACCTCTCTCTATGATCAGTATTTGCAGGGGAGTAATGTGAAGATTGTATACAATGAAACCTACGCACTGCTGGAGTGTGCAGAGGCGGGCCTGGTCACTTCTGGAACCGCCACACTGGAAGCAGCCCTGTTCGAGCTGCCCCAGGTGGTGCTCTACAGGACCAGCCGGGTGGCCTACGCCATTGCAAAACGATTAATAAAGATTAATTTTATCAGCCTTGTAAATCTGATCTATGGAAAGAAACTGGTGGAGGAGGTAATTCAGAATAAGCTTGCGAAACGAGCGAGACACGAGTTCAACAGGATACTGGATGACCAGGTGTACAGAAAAGAAATGCAGGAGGGTTACAGGGTTTTGAAAGATGGACTGGGAAAAAGAGGTGTTTCTCATAGAATCGGTCAACGAATGAATGAATTGCTAAACGAAGAAATGAAATGAAGCAGTTGATTACAGTATTTCTGATGGCAATGGTCTGGACCGGAACACTGGCTCAGCCGGTGGAGGTGGGGCTTTACCAGGAGCAACTGGTACGGGCTGCTGTGGTTTACTGTTCGTCCGGGCACTATCAGTTACTCCTTGACGGGGAGGTGGTGCTCAGAATGGAGAATGGAGATATCCTCTATCTTACCCTGGAGGATGAGCTTATTAAGGTCCTTGATGCAGAAAACGATTTTGGCTATGCAGGTCATGTGGAATTACGCTCCCTTTCCACTGAATCTGTTTTTCGTTTAAGGCCCATACAGCCGGAGCTTGAATCGAGGGTGTATGATGACAACTTGCTGGTCCTGCCGGGCGACCGTTATATAACCCTGGTGAACCAGGTGGATTTGGATAAATACCTGGCCGGAGTGGTTGAAGCCGAGGCAGGTCCCAATGCCGAAAAAGAATTTTACAAGGCACAGTCGGTTCTTTGCCGGACCTATGCATTAAAACAGATGGAGCGTCACATCAATGAAGGATTTTCTCTTTGCGACGGAACGCATTGCCAGGCTTATAAGGGAAAGAGTACCGGAAATCCCGAAATCCTGGAGGCCATCGTGGAGACCAGCGCCATGGTGGTGGCCGATTATAATTTTAAGTTGATTACTGCTGCCTATCACTCCAACAGCGGGGGACAGACCCAGCGGGCATCGGATGTATGGCTTTCGGATGAGAATTACCTGCAGTCGGTAGTGGATCCCTACTCCCTGCATCAGCCTCATGCCAAGTGGAAGGACACCATCTCATTCAAGGAATGGAAAGCCTACCTCTTAAAAAATGGCATGAAATCTGTCACCCGGATTCCCGATGAGATCATTTATGTGGAGCAGATGCGGAGAAAGAAATATTTTATACTTGATAGTGATTCTATCCGGATGACCAAGATTCGGGCAGACTGGGGATTCAAGTCTTCGTTTTTTGATATGTTTCCCGATGGTGACAGTGTGCTTGTCTGGGGGAAGGGGTACGGCCATGGCCTGGGAATGAGCCAGGAAGGTGCCATGAAGATGGCCAGGGATGATTTTTCCTACCAGGATATTCTTCAGTTCTATTTTCACGAGATACGATTGATGGACTACAGGGATCTTCCCCATTCCAGTCTTCCACAATCGGTGCTTGATTTATAATGACCAGGGTACTATGTGGGCACTTTTCCTAAAAGAGATAAACGGTTTTTTCAGCAGTCTTACGGGCTACCTGGTGATCGTGGTTTTCTTGCTGCTTAACAGTCTCTTTATGTGGATTGTACCCGGACAGTTCAATGTGATTGAAAATGGTTATGCTACCATGGATTCACTATTTGCCATTGCTCCATGGGTATTTCTTTTCCTGGTACCTGCCATCACCATGCGGATGATCTCCGAGGAGAAACGCACGGGCACCCTCGATTTACTTTATACCCGGCCGGTTACCGAACTGCAGATTATTCTTGCCAAGTTCATGGCATCCTGGGCACTGGTGCTTCTGTCTCTGCTGCCTACCCTGGTTTATTTCTGGTCCGTCTCCCGACTGGGGAGTCCCCCGGGAAACATAGATGTGGGCGGAACCTGGGGCTCCTATATAGGACTCCTGTTTCTTGGTGGTATCTATGCAGCAATCGGGGTGTTTGCTTCTTCACTGACCGGGAATCAGATTGTGGCATTTATTCTGGCTGTTTTCCTCTCTTTCCTGATGTACCTGGGATTTGAATTTCTGAGTGGTATTGCTGAATCGGGTAGCCTTGAATTTCTGGTGTCTCGCTTGGGCATCTCTTATCACTACAATTCCATCAGCAGGGGGGTAATCGATTCGAGGGATATTTTATATTTTGCCGGTGTGATCCTGTTGTTTATCGTGGGAACGCGGACCGTACTTCAAAGCAGTAAATGGTAGGCAGCGCATGGATCGGAAAGCACTGAAAAGAAAAAATTTATTACAGCTGGGGCTTACCCTGGTACTGGTGGTGATAGTGAGCCTTCTGGCAGAACTAAAGTTTTTCCGCATCGATCTTACCTCCGAAAAGAAACATACGCTCTCGCAATCGAGCCGCCTGTTGTTGAGGGAACTTGATGATGTGGTCTATGTGAAAATATACCTGGATGGAGAACTCCCGGCAGAATTTGTCAATTTTCGAAAATCCATCAAAGAGTTGATGGATGAATTCAGGGCCTATGGCGGGGAGAAACTGCAATATGAATTTATCAGGCTCTATGATGAACCCAATGAATCTATTCGGAACAGGATCATAGGGGACCTGTATCAGAAGGGTTTGAATGTTACCAGCATTGAAGTACGTGACGATGAGGGTGGGAGTTCTACCAGGATGATATTCCCGGGTGCCATTGTTTCCTTCGGGGCATTTGAACTGCCTGTGAACTTGCTTAAGAATAACCCTTCGCTCTCCGCTGAACTAAATCTGAATAACTCCATACAGACTCTTGAATATGAATTTGCCAGGGCCATTCACAGTCTGACCACCAAGGAGGTACCCCGCATTGCTTTTATTGAAGGGCATGGAGAACTGGATTCTCTCCAGACACACAGCCTGATGGATGAGCTGAAGAATTTTTTCCAGGTGGACAGGGGGCAGATCAATGGGCATGTGGAGGCCCTGCTCAATTACCAGGCACTGATTATTGCCCGGCCCGACCAGTCCTTCAGTGAGGCAGATAAATTTGCTATTGACCAGTATATTATGCAGGGCGGAAAGGTTCTCTTCTTTCTTGACCCTGTACATCCCTTTGCCGATAGCCTTACGGCCGGTACTACGGTGGCACTGGCCAACCAGGTCGGGCTGGAAGATCTTCTATTCAAATATGGTATCCGGGTAAACTACAACCTGGTGGCCGATCTGCAGTGCAATTATGTGCCTGTAAATACTGCTCCTTCGGGGCAGCAGACAAAATTCACAATGATGCCCTGGGTTTATCATCCGCTTCTGGCCGGACCTTCCACACATCCTGTTACCAGGGGGCTCAATTATGTAAAGAGCCAGTTTGCCTCTTCGCTGGATACCTTGGCCGGAAGTGGCGGGGAGGTAAGCAAGAGTGTGCTGCTGGCAACATCCGGGGCCAGCAGGACCAGGGATGTACCCCTGTATATCAGCATGGAGGAGGTAAGTGTCAAACCCGATCAGGCACTCTACAAGGACTCAAATATACCTGTGGGGATACTGTTAGAGGGACATTTTGAATCCTTTTATAAGAACTACCCGGTACCTGAAGGAGTAAGCCCTTCCAACTGGGAAGTACTTCCGCAGAGCAAGCAAACCTCAGTATTTGTGCTGGCCGACGGAGATATTCCTGCCAATGAAGTGGTCTTTGAGCAGGGTGCATACAGGGCACAGCCCCTTGGATATGACAGGTATACCCGTCAGACCTTCGGTAACCTTGAGTTCATTATGAATGTGGTGAATTATATGACTGATGAGACCGGGATCATGGAACTGCGTTCGCGGGAGTTCAAACTTCGTCTTTTGAACAGTGAACTAATCAGCCAGAAGGCTCAGCTTCTGAAATGGAAACTCATAAACACCCTTCTCCCGCTTCTGCTTGTGGTAGCCTCAGGAATACTCATTCAGGCAGTACGAAGAAGGAGATTTGCCGTTTGATATGCAGAATCGTAGACAGATATTCGCTGTTGTATTTCTGATTCTGGCTCTTTTGCGGGTTATTTTGTTTGTGAAACCCTGGAACAGTCAGGACAGTGAGGGCCGGAAAGTAGCTCTCAGGGATATTTCCCTGGTGGATCGAATTGTAGTGGTCGATTCCTATCATTCCACCGAGCTGATGAAAGTAGATGATTCGTGGTTTCTTTTTGGAACAGAGCCGGTTAACCCCCTGGAAACAGACAGGCTGTTGATTGCTGCCGGCAGGCTGGAGATTGCATCCATCCTTGGCAGTGAAGCGCATGCTGCATCCGATTCAATACAGGGAGACATGCGGATTGTTACATTCTTCAGGGGTGAAGATGTTCTGTTAAGCTACGGATTGAAAAATATTGCCGGAAAGTTTTTGCTTATACCTCCCGATTCGGAATCGTCCTTTTATGTGACGGTACCTGGATATGCCGGCCTTGATCTTAGCAGGGTTTTTTCTGCCTCCCCGGATCACTACCGGGATCACCTGCTCATGGATCTGCGTCCCTCCGAGATCTCAGTCATTGAGATTGATCTGGCTCCGGGCGAGGCTTTTTGCTTTATCCAGGACAGGGAGGGAAACATACGATGCGAACCTGGAAACGAGCATACCGTTCTGCCTCAGGGTGAGCCCAATACACTCTCCATGAAGCTTTTATTCTCATACTTTACCTCTTTTAGATTTGAGCAAGGTTCCGGAATACCGGCAGACTCTCTCACGAAATCTGCCCGGGGTGAGCTTAAACTGGCCACCATCGGAATTGAGACCTTTAGCGGGGAGAGGCATTCCCTGGAGGTGTTCTCCTACCATGAGACACCGGGATCAGAGCCTCATCTTTTTAGAGCACTGGTTCTCCATAATGAAAAGCAGGAAGCCTTCTTTGTGAACTACATCTACCTGGATGTTCTGATGCGTGGTATATCCCATTATTTTGGGGAAAAGTAGCTGAGGCTTTAACGTTTTTTTTTCGTATAATTGATGGTTCATTGACACATAAAATTAAAGCTTTAACACATGAAATTTGTTGTATCCAGTATGGAACTGTTGGGTCATCTACAGGCCATCAGTCGTGTGATTAGTAATAAGAACACACTCCCCATCTTAGATAATTTCCTTTTTTCCCTTGAAGACGGAATCCTGGAGATTACCTCATCGGATCTTGAATCGACCCTGGTTACGCATATCCAGCTTGAAAATACAGATGGTTCTGGTATCGTGGCTATCCCGGCTCGCCTTCTCACCGATACACTCAAGGAGTTTCCCGATATCCCACTAACATTTGAGATCAATCCCGATAGCCTGATGGTGGTGATTCAGAGTGAGAATGGAAAGTTTTCCATTCCGGGTCAGAATGGAGCAGAATTCCCACAAATACCAGTAATCAAGGATGATCAGAAGCAGACACTTGAAATTGAGCAGGAAGTTCTTCTTACCGGTATCAGCAAATCTCTGTTTGCTACTGCTGACGATGAGCTTCGCCCTGTTATGAATGGTATTTTCCTTGAACTTTCGCCTGACGATATCACTTTCGTAGCCTCCGATGCTCATAAGCTGGTTCGTTATAAGCGAACTGATGTCGCTGCCGGAAGTGCTTCAAGTTTTATTCTTCCCAAGAAGCCCGCTTCACTTTTGAAGAGTATTCTACCCAGGGAAGAAAACAAGGTGGTTCTGGAGTTTGATGATCGTAATGCTTCATTCACTCTGGCCAATTATAAACTTGTATGCAGACTTGTTGAGGGGAATTATCCCAGTTATAACTCTGTGATTCCCATCGACAATCCTTATAAAATGAGTATCGACCGGCTGACCTTCTATAATACCCTGAAGCGGGTGTCTGTCTTCTCAAACCAGGCCAGTAACCTGGTGAAGCTGTCACTGACCGGAAACCAGTTGAATATTTCGGCGCAGGATATCGATTTCTCCATCTCGGCTACGGAAAGGCTCAGCTGTCAGTATGAAGGAGAGGATATGGAAATTGGCTTCAAATCCACTTTTCTAATTGAGATCCTGGCAAATCTTACATCAGATGATGTGGTATTGGAGATGAGCGATCCAACAAGGGCCGGCATCCTGCTTCCTTCTACCACGGAGAATGAGAATGAAGATACCCTGATGCTCCTGATGCCCATGATGATAAATGCTTAGCGCATGAGGTTGAACCTGAAGAATCCCATTGTTTTTTTTGATCTGGAGACCACTGGAATCAATATTGCATCAGACAGAATTGTTGAGATCTCCTACCTGAAGGTAGATGTGAATGGGAATGAAAGCACCAAAACCATACGAATTAATCCGGGCATACCCATCCCGGAAAAGGTGATAGCCATCCATGGAATTTCCAATGAGGATGTGAAAGATTCACCCACCTTTAACGAAGTGGCTAAAAGTATTGCAAGGGATTTTGAAGGCTGTGATCTGGCCGGATACAACTCTGTCAGATTTGATATTCCGCTGCTGGCTGAAGAGTTCCTGCGTTCGGGCGTGAATATTGATATGAAACGAAGAAAATTCGTAGATGTTCAGGTCATCTTTATGAAGATGGAGCCCAGAACGCTCTCTGCTGCATACAAGTTTTTTGTCAATAAAGAGCTGACAAATGCGCATTCGGCCGAGGCAGACACTCTGGCCACCTATGAAGTATTGCAGGCCCAGCTGGATCGCTATCCCAACCTGGAGAACGACATTGGGAAACTTGCCGAGTTCTCGGCCCATAATCGTAATGTGGATTTTGCCGGTAGGATCATTTACAACGAAGATGATGTGGAGGTGTTCAATTTTGGAAAACACAAGGGAAAACCTGTAAATGACGTTCTGAATAATGATCCGGGTTATTATGGCTGGATGATGAATGGAGATTTTCCCCTCTATACCAAGAAAGTGCTAACCAGCATCAAGCTGGGTGCCATTAAGAAATAAGCTATGAAAATCATATGCATTGGCAGGAATTACGTTGCTCATGCCAGGGAACTGAACAACGAGGTTCCCGATACGCCTGTTTTCTTTATGAAACCAGATTCAGCGTTGGTCATAGCCAATCGTCCCTTTTTCTATCCCGAATTTTCAAAGGATGTGCATTATGAACTGGAGGTGGTAATCAGGATTAACAGGTTGGGAAGGAGTATCGAGGAGAAGTATGCTCACCGTTACTATAACGAGCTTGCACTGGGAATTGATTTTACGGCCAGGGATCTGCAGGCGGAGCTAAAGAAGAAGGGACTACCCTGGGAAATAGCCAAGGGTTTCGATTATTCTGCACCCATTTCTGAGTTTTTTCCCCTTGATAAATATGGAGATATCCATAATCTCTCCTTCAGACTGGATGTGAACGGCAGGACCGTGCAGGATGGAAATACTTCGCTCATGATCTTCAGCTTTGAAAAGATCATCGCCTATGTGAGCCGTTTTATGACCCTGAAAACAGGGGACCTGATTTATACCGGCACACCAGCGGGAGTGGGCCCGGTGGCTATCAACGACCGGCTTGAAGCCTACCTGGAGGGAGAAAAACTGATGGATTTTCCCGTAAAATAATGTCTGAAGCTACTTACAAGGTTCACCGGATTGGATTGGTGAATGTCTCTGTCTATCTAATCTACAGGCCGGGTGAAGCGATCCTGGTGGACAGTGGAAACAGGGGGTCGGAGGTGAAAATTCTGGAGGCCCTGGAAAAACTTGGACTGGAGCCGAAAATGCTTAAACTGCTCATCCTTACCCATGCACATTATGATCATGCGGGTTCGGCCAGGAAACTGAAGGAGCTCACAGGATGCAGGATTATGATCCATCGAAGCGAGGCTCATCGATTCAGAAAGGGGTGGACCCCCATTCCCTCAGGAACCCGCTGGAAGGCAAAACTGATTGTGGCACTTGGCAGAATTGTTGGCCGGAGAATTATGAAGTATCCGGGTACAGAACCAGACCTTGTGGCCGATGAATTATTTAATCTTAAATCCTTTAGTTTCCCCGGACAGGTGATTCACACCCCAGGGCATACCTTCGGATCGATGATTGTTCTTATGGACGGGGGAGAGCTGATTTCGGGTGATACCTTTTTTGGACTGGAAAATAAACTTCACTTCCCGCCCTTTGCCGAGGATCAGAAGGCCTTGCTCAGAAGTTGGGGAGCTATCAGGGAGATGCAGGCAAAAACCATTTACCCGGCTCATGGACGCTATTTTCCATTTGAAAGCTTCCTGGCTGAATATGATTCTGCGCTGGAAAGATATAGTTAGTTATTGGAGGAAGTCCTCCAGGGTAGCGTATACCTCCTTCTGCTGCTCTTCAGGCATATTGTTGATCCGGGTCCGGTGCGATCCTCCCACTTTGATAAATATCTTTGAGTTGCTGTTTCCGGTGGAGCTGACAGCAGTGGCGGACCAGGTATCGTACTCGCCATAGATGAAGATATAGTTCTCGGCCTCTTCCTCAATATAATGTTGTATCTCATGGGATAGTTCATCGTTAAATGAGATCTCAACATTCTCAGGAATAGTGAAGGTGAATACAGGATTGTCCACATGTTTCAGGTATTTTCCGAAAGCATCCAGTTCATAGCCATAGTAACCCATTTCGGTCATGGCCTGGTAGAAAAAGGGTCTGAATTCAGTTATAAACTGATCCGAAAAGTAGTCGAATCCGGCCACACGGTTCATATGTTCAACCACGTCCTCAGGCCTGGTGGCCTTTCCTGGAATCTTCTTTGCCGGAACATAACCCCATTGCCAGAATGCAAATGAGTACTCCAGCACACAATACTCAAAAGCCTTTTCCGGTCCGCCGGCAAGTTCGTAGGTATAGCCCTTATTCTCCGACAGGTTCAGGAAAGCATCCTGGTACTTTTCCTGGTGTTTCAGGGCCATAAGCTGAAACTTCTCCACCTTTCTGCGTTCCCTGGGACTACCCACATTGTCCAGAAAGGTATAGATGCGTTCATCCTCCAGCCCGAAATTCAGCGGAGCCACATAGGGGACCCTGACATCCACATCTGCGGGATAGTAGTAGCTGTGATAGATGACTGTTTGTCCCCCTTTACTGATCCCCGTTGAGATCCATTGTTCGGGATAGAACTCTTTAAACATAGTAACAATCCTGTGGTGATCCGATGCGGCCTGCCAGGTATCCAGGTAGTTCCAGTTCAGACTGTCGGGAACGCTTCTGCCAAAGAAGCGGTGCTCCACCATCACCTGATTGCACTGAAGCTTAGCGGTGATTTCGGAGGTATAATAGTATTTTGCATCATAGCCTGCAGTAATCAAAACCACAGGTAAGGAAGGATCCACATGAGAAATATAAAGCCGTTGTGAGAATGTTTCTCCGTCTGGATTACGGTGATCAATGGGTTGCTCGATCATTACCTCAAGGATACGTTCAAAGGTGGATTCATTTTGAACGGACCTTATCTCTTTCACCTCTTTCCTTGATAAGAATTCATCCAGGCTAACAACAGCGAGTGCCTGAAACACACCTAAGGTCAGCAGGACCACTGAAATAAATATCTTCTTCATTTGCAGATTAAAAAACGCTGTAATTTTAATGTTGCAAAAGTAGTTAAAAATTTATAAATCAGCGATTCAGCCTGTATATCGGATAGCGCATATAGCTGGCTTCCGACCAGGGGGATCTTTCGTAGATAAATCTCAGCTGAGCATAGCTGTTAATCAGGGTAATGGTATAGGGATAGTCTGCAGCGTTGGAGGTATGGGTATCCACAAGAATATCCGGTTCCCATTGTCTTAGCAGGGCAACCAGTGATTGGGTGTTTTTTGAATCCAGTTTAATAAAATCCCTGTTCAGGTCCAGGTTTCGCGCATTGCCCCTGAATCCATATTCCACAGGTCCGTTCTGGTTGGCCCGGTGGAAGGACCCGCGCATGAGGGCGCCACCCACATTAAATATCGGAACAATGGCAATCACAGTGTTGTCCAGGTAAGCTGAACAGCTGTCTTCTCCTGATAATAGATCGTTGGCCAGTTTCGGGCTTGCATCCACACCACATGGTTCTCCCGGGTGAATCCCGTTGTTAATAAACAGGATATTTTTACCCGATTCCCGAATCTGTTCTGGTGAGAGATGACGCCCACGGTCGATCACAAAAAGGTGAAGCGGCCTGCCTGCGTCGGTCGGACCTACCTCCAACAAGCGGGCATCCTCATACTGCTCATCCAGCCACTGATACATATTAATGGCCTCCTGCCAGGTGACGTTTCATTGTTCTGGTAGTTCAGTTTCACCTGTGCTTCAAGGGCTGCAGTGCAGCAAACAGCAAGTAGAAATCCTGCTGCCATATTTTGAAGAAGAGACTTATAATCGTGCCTGAGCCAGTTCATAATCCAATTTTTTAAAATAGTCACTTACTATGCTGTCTTCCTGTTCCCGGGACGACTGATCCGCGTGCCCTGTGCGAATATAGTTAATCACCCCCAGGTGTCCGGAAAAAATCGTTTTCGCATCTGAAGTCACAGCTATCTGGCGCCTGTATTGTTCAAAAAAGAGGCAAAGCTCTTCATACTCCCTGCGGTACTTCTCAATGATGGAAGGACAAAGTTTACAGCCGGCGGAAAGATTCTTAAAGCGGGTGGCAGCATTCACAAGAATCCGCTCTCCCAGCTCTTCCAGGGGGATGCCCCGTTGGAGATAGATCTCAGCATAGCGGTAGATACCAATGGTGCCCAGGGCTTCCAGGTCATCTGCCACGGAAAGGATCCCAAGGATTTCAGGAGGGTTTTCCCGGCTGAATGAGGCATAGATCTGCAGGTTTTTCTGGTCATGTAGTTCAATGGCTCTTAGTATCTCCTGGAAACGTTCGGGCAGATTTTTATTCCATTTACTGAACCAGGTATGGCACAGATCGCTACCCAGCTTCCCATGATCTTCACGGCTTGAATAAACCATTCCCAGATCGTGAAAAAATGTGGCAATAAGCACTCCCTCCACCAGAGGGTAGCTGCAATCGGGGTTAAAGGTGGAAAGCTCCCTGAGTATTGTTTTACCGAGATTCCACACTCGCATATGATGGCTATGATCGTGGGAGGGAAGGGTGCTGTTTTGAAAAAGTTGAGCCGCATTGGAGTACAGTATATCCAACCAGGCTGTTTCGGCCCGGTCGATCCATATTTCAATTTCAGCATTCACCCTGTATCAGGACACACGGGTTAGTTTTAACATGTTGGTTTTCCCTCTCTCCATGATTGGGATACTGCCCACATGCACCACCAGGTCTCCCTTCTTCAACAGGTTCAGGCTCACCAGGAATTCTTCAGTATAGATAACATAGTCGTTAATATTCTGACACTCGCCAAAGAAATAGGTACGCACACCCCATACCAGGGAGAGGTCGTTTATCAGATCCTCGTTCATGGTAAAAGTAAAAATGGGGGCCTTGGGCCGGTGTGAACTCATTCTAATGGCAGTAAACCCGGAGTGGGTCAGAGTGATGATGGCTGCAGCATTGACCTGTTCGGCTAGTTTAACCGCATTCAGGCAAATGGCATCAGCCAGGTAGTTTTTTGCTCCCGGTGCAGACTGATGCTCCTTGTAATAGATATACTCTTGAGTCTCGGTCGAGTCGATAATCTGTTGCATATTCCGGATGGTCTCCACTGGATATTTCCCTACAGAGGTCTCACCACTCAGCATTACCGAGTCGGTTCCGTCCAGTACTGCATTGGCCACATCATTGGCTTCAGCCCTGGTGGGAGTGGGATTGGTAATCATACTTTCCATCATTTGCGTGGCCACAATCACCGGCTTTGATTTCCGAAGGCACCTTTTAATAATATCTTTTTGTATCAGTGGTACCTTATGAAAGTCAACTTCAACCCCCAGGTCGCCCCGGGCTACCATCACAGCATCCGATGCGGATATAATTTCATCAATCTCTTCCAGTGCTTCCGGTTTTTCAATTTTTGCAATAACTCTGGCTTCGCTGGGATGAGCGTCAATGATTTTCCTCAGATCCAGGATATCTTTTTCTTTTCTTACAAATGAAAGGGCGATCCAGTCCACCTGGTGGTCCAGCACGAACTTTGCATCTTTGATGTCTTTTTCGGTCAGACTGGGCTGTGAGATTTTTGTGTGTGGCAGGTTCACTCCTTTCTTGCTGGAAAGCGGGCCGCCGGCAATGACCTTTGTTTTAACCGTGTCGGTTCCGTTGGTGCCGGTCACTTCAAAGATCAGCTTGCCATCGTCCACCAGGATTCTTTCACCCATACTAACGTCGGCCGGAAGCCTGTTATAACTGAGATAGGCTTTTTCTGAGGTGCCGGTACAAGGCCTGGTCACAAAAGAGAACTCCTGTCCGTCTTCCAGTTGTACCTTGTCGTTCTTCATCATTCCTATGCGTAACTTTGGTCCCTGGAGATCGCCCAGGATGGCCACATGTGATCCCAGCTCTTCGTTGAGCTCCTTAATATAGGTGATAGTTTTTAAATGCTCTTCATGCGTATCGTGCGAACAGTTGATCCGAAAGACATCCACACCTTCGTTTATCATCTTTTCCAGGATCTCTTTGTTTCGGGTAACGGGTCCGATTGTAGCTATAATTTTTGTGTGTGATCTTTCTTGTCGCATCTTTCTTTAAATTTTATGGTAGCAAAGGTATTCTTAATGGAATGATTCCGAAAATTATCGTGCTTGTTTTACGATTTTTTAAATACTTAAGGTTTACTGAAACAATACAGGTTTATTTGGTTACCTCTAATATTTCTGACAAAAAATGAAGTTTAAAATGAAATACTCAAGACTGATGATTGCCGCAATGGTATTCTCACTGGCAGGTCTGCTAACGGGATGTTACTCCGATAAGGTCGACAATGTGGATGAGTATGACCTTGCCGGCACCATGTATGATGAAGACACTGATTTTTCAGCTTATCTTACCTTTCACGTTCTGGATACTGTGATGCATATTACCGAAGACAGAGAGGATGATCCCAACCTGAACAGGGATCATGATGAGTATATCCTGGGGGAGATCAGGTAGAATATGCTGGATATGGGTTATACCGAACTGGTGAATCCCGATTCACTGAATATGGCCGATCTGGAGCTCCTTGTGCAGGTGATGACCACTGATTTTTATACCTACTACACCTACTGGTATGATTACTGGGGCTGGTATGGTGGTTGGAATTGGTATTATCCGGGCTACCCCTGGTACCCGAGCTACCCCTGGTGTCCAGGAGGCGGGTATTATAATTCATACAGCACAGGAACCCTGATAATTGAGATGCTTGATACAGATATGCCTGTTGTAGAGGGTGCACGTCCGGGAGTTGTCTGGAGTGGGTATGGGTTTCTCCTGGAGTACTTTTGTGGAGAAGGAGTCTGACAGTGATTATCAGGGGGGAAATATTCTACTGCATGGTACCCAGATCAGGTAGAACCCTAAGTTTAAAGAGCTATCACACCACAAGAAGCAGTATCAGTACCCGAAACCGTTACGCTTACTGAGCTGGTTTCACCATCAGATGTAGTAACTACAACTGTATAATCTCCTGCAGCTATTCCAACAAAAGTAAATGCACCATCAGATTCACTATGGGTATGAATTGTTTCTCCATCTACTTCGATAGCTATTCTCGCGTATTGTTGATAATCACCATCAACAGTAACAGCCCCTGTAATTTCACCTGTTCTGTCGTAATCACATACTCTAACCACAGGTGTAAACCCACATGAGTGTATCGAGCTTATTCCTCCTAGAATCCAATCTGACAAAAGTAATCCTCCCATTCCTAAAAAGCTAAAAGATGAGGCTAAATCTACATCTAAAAGAACTTCTGAAGCTTCTCCTTCTTCGACAATAAGTGCAGGAACAATAGCGATATCCCTTATAACATGTGCGTCAACAGATGCTGTATGAGATGTTCCATCAGAATAAGTCACAGAAGCTTCTCCTACAGTAACCCTACAATGTGTATAGGTTCCTGCTTCAATTGTTGAGACTTCAACTTCAGCTGTTACACCATTGGTTAAATCAACTAAATTATAAGAAGCAGATCCTTCATAGAGCACAACATAGTCACTTGTTGCTGTTTTTACTTCTACTTTTGTTACACCTACGTTAGCTTCTGTAACAAAACTAAAGGGAAATGGTCCATCAGTAATTGATGTTTTAACTTCTCCTTGTCCTTCCGGAATACCGCTGTCATCATCTTTTTCACAGGATACAAATGCAGTTACCAACATTGTCAATATGATAATTTTTTTAAATATGTTTTTCATGATAAATGGTTTTACATTAATGAGTAAAACAGATAATGAATCTTACTGCTGTCCGGTTAGGATTTTATAAAAGATATATAATACAGTAATACACTGCATGATACATCGGTCAGAAAATTCTACGATTTGAAATCATAATTTCGCTCTTTCTGTTTATTTGAGCGAAAACGCATATAAGAAAACTAACTATTTTTTAATCTAATTCGCTGCTCCAAGAAGAATTTCATCGATCATCTTTTTAAACATTTCCTTGGTTGCTTCAGGAGTTTGTGCAATACCGTTGCTCATGGTGGGTTTCCCCTTCTGAGGAACAAAAAGAAAGGCTGGAATGCTCTGAATCCCAAAAACTGATGCCAGTTCCTGTTCTTTCTGGGTATCTATTTTATAGAAATGTATCTTTCCTTCGTACTCTTTGGCAAGTTCTTCAAGAACAGGTGCTGCCTGGCGGCACGGGCCACACCAGTCTGCGTAAAAATCGATCAGAGCAGGCAGATCACCTTCATAAACCCATTCGGTCTGGTTCTTTTCATAATTCATTACCTTCTCGAGAAAATCCTGCTTGGTTAGCAGAACCGGCTTTCCGGATCCCCTGGGCTGGTCATTTTCGGCCTTCACAACAACTGCTGTATTTACAGATGGTGAATCCTGTCCGGGATTATCCAGTGAACTGGCTGAACCATTGGTGCAGGAGAGGGTTAGAAAAGCTGCTGCTGTTATGCTAATAAATACCTTTTTCATGATATATCTTGTTTTCTGGTTAAAGAACCAGGATGAACACTATTCACTTACACTTAGAACCTCTGTGATGGCCTGCTTGAATGTCTCCTTGGGCAGGGATCCCATGGCCATTTGAGGCTGACCCTCCTTGGGTACGAAAAGCAGGGAGGGGATGCTCTGTATTCCAAATACTGAGGCGAGTTCGCGCTGCTCTTCGGTATTGACTTTGTAAATATTGATTTTATCGCCATACTCTTCCTGCAGTTCTTCAAGGATGGGGGCGACCACCTTACATGGTGCACACCAGTCGGCATAAAAGTCTATAATGGCAGGAGTATCTCCTTCGAATTTCCAATCTTTGCTGGCTTCGTAGTTAAATATTTTCGTTTTAAAAGTCTCGTTTGTTAAATGTTCCAGTTTCATTTCGTACGTTTTAATTTTTATTTCTGTCGCAAAAGTAGAGGGAAACTTACACTCCTACTGTAACATTAGTCACACTCACTCATTTCCAGTAAACGACATGGTATGATTCAAGTAGCCGACCAATGGGAATAGACCTTTGAAATCGGCCACGACACTTTCGCTGAAATTACTTTTTCCAAGGGCTGAATCGCTGTAGTGCCTGGACCAGATATAGTGTTTGTATTTCAGCTCTTCCAGATGGATATAATCTTTTGGAAAACCGGCAGGGCCTTTTTTCAACATGTCCTCTTTTCCACCACGCTCGTATTGCTTACTAATCTCTGGTGTATGGATCAGTTCCAGATAAGGCTCAGGATTGAACAAGATCTCCTGCCTGATCAGTTTGAGTTGTTCCCCGGGGGGCATCCAGACTCCTGCAGCCATAAAACTCTTTCCAGGCTCCAGGTGAAAATAATAGCCGGCATCGCTCGACTTTCGCCCCCCTTTGGCCATCCAGCAACCGAAATGTGTTTTATATGGCAGTTTGTCTTTGGAAAAGCGGACATCCTTATAGATTCTGAAGATGGTATCTTTTGCCTCCAGGTTTCCCACTGAGAGATCGAATTTGGAAATCCCATTCAATAGTTCGCCGGCAAAACCACGGAAAATATCCAATGATTCCCTGTACCGTTCTTTGTTGCCTTTGAACCAATTGCGGTTGTTATTTTCAGTGAGTTCTTTGATAAAGTCAAGTACGCTAAGCATGGTAATGAAGTTTATTTGTAAAAACATCGCACTGAGGAGAAAGTTCAAAGAGTCTGGACTTCTATCCCATGCCTTTAATCAGTTTTATTATCTTTAGAATAGATAGTATTTATAATTACATAATAGCAGACCATATGGACATACCCGGGGAACTCAAATCCCCATCGGAACAGTTCCGGGCCGCGTCGGATAGTTTTGGTCTCTACTGGTGGCACTGGGAGCATGCCAGCAAGAAGATCAGACTTAGTGAAGGAATGGCTAAGATACTGGGACTTACCTCCAGTCCGGACGGGTATTTTACTGAGGAGATTTACCGGAATATTCATCCCGAAGATGCGGAGCGGAATAGAATGCTGTTGCACCGGCTCTACACGGGAGAGGATGAGCTCTATGAAGTTGAGTATCGTATAAAAGGCAAAAGTGGGAAGTGGCAGTGGTACTATAACCGTGGGACCGTTCTAAAGAAGACTGAAAAGGGTGAGCCAGCCGTTATCGGCGGAATATCCATAGATATCTCAAGCACCTTTACCAAGTTACTGTCCATGGTAGAGGAAAAAGATAAGTTTGAATTTATTTTCAGGCATTCAACCGAGGCCATCATCGTTATTGAATTACTTGATGGTAAGGCCGGAAAGGTACTCGATGCCAATAAGGCGGCCATGGAATTGTTTAAAAAGGGCCCGGAGGTTTTCGGCTTACCTTTGCCAGATAATATCCTTCAGGATAAGCTGATCGGCAAGGGTGGTGTTCTTATGAAAGATATTTTTGAAAAGGGATTTGGAAGGATTGAACTAAAAGTAAAGCTTGACGACGGGGAAGAGCTATGGCTGGAGTTCACCTTGCACGCATTTACCAAAACTGGTGAAAACCTGATGATAGCCATTGCAACAGACAAAACTGCAGGAAAGAAGGCCGAAGTTGCTCTCCGCGAGACAGAAAAGCTTTACCGAACCCTGTTTGAGGCTGCCAACGACAGGATCGGACTTTTTACAATCGATGGAGAGGTACTGTTGTTGAATTCGGCGTTTTATGAGGCAGTCGGCTATACCAGGGAAGAATTTATGGCCTTGGAGCAGAATGCCCTGACCCATCCGGATGATCTTAAAAGACTGGAGGAGGAAGGAGCAGAATTATATGAAAAGGGCTATTCCTCTCATGAATACCGGGTTAGACATAAAAAGGGTCATTATCTGGATATGTCTTCAAAGCTTGTTCTGATTAAAGGGGAGGAAGGAAAGCAGGACCTGGTTCTTTTCATTATGCGTGATATATCAGAGAGAAAGAAAACCATAAATGAACTGAAAGAAGCCAAAGAAAGGGCGGAAGAGAGTGATAAGCTGAAAACGGCATTCCTGGCTAATATGTCTCATGAGATCAGGACCCCCATGAATTCCATTATAGGCTTCTCTAACCTGCTGAATCAAACCGGGCTGGAGGAGAAGCACCGGGAGCTTTATGTGCATCGGATTATAAGTAATTCGGATTGTTTGCTGACACTGATCTCCGACATCATCGATCTGGCGAAAATTGAGAGCGGTCAGCTCACTATTATTTATGGAAGGTTAATGATTTCGGAACTGCTTGAGGACATGAAGCAATATGCCCGGGACGAGGCCATACGGCTTCAGAAAGATGGGATTGAGATCGTCATATCATTGGATAAAAATGATTGTGAAATTGAGACCGATGTGATTCGTATTACTCAGGTTATGAAAAACCTGATCAACAATGCAATCAAGTTCACTGAAGAGGGCAAGGTTGAGATTGGGTGCAGCAAAGGGGAGGCGGACCGGTCGGTTCGTTTCTATATTAAGGATACCGGGATAGGGATCTCCCCGGAACATTCTGATTTGATTTTTGAGCAGTTCAGACAGATCGATGGCTCCAATACCCGTAAGCATGGTGGAACCGGGCTTGGCCTGGCTATCTGCAGGAATCTGGTGAAACTGATGGGTGGCACCATATGGGTGGAGTCGGAGCCCGGAGAAGGGTCCAGTTTCCAGGTGGAGCTTCCACTCAGGGCAGAGGATGTACAACAAGAATTGCTTCCCAGGATCAGGAAAGTGAAGGAAGGAGAAAGATGCAGGCAGGAGATTTCTATTCTTGCGGTAGATGATGAACAGGATACCCTGGAACTTTACCAGGCTTTGCTTACCCAGATGGGCCATAAGGTCACAATTGCTGCCAATGGATATGAGGCACTCAGGATTCTGGAATATAATCTCCTTCCCGATCTGGTGCTGATGGACATTCAAATGCCGGTCATGAGTGGGATAGATACATTGAAAATTATCCGGAGTCGTTATGTGGAATTGAAGGTAGTTGCACAGTCCGCACATGCGTTAACGGGCGACCGGCACCGCTTTCTGAGCGAGGGATTTGACGCCTATCTTCCCAAGCCTTTTACACCAGCCGAGCTGGATGATGTTATCGTGGAACTTTTAGGTAAATAGTCTGATCCCTGACAAATTTCTCCCTTTTCAAATAATTGTTATTTTTACCACTTCTGAAAAATAACATTGAATTAACCCCTTTTACATGCAAAAAGTCAACGAATTTCTTCTTTTCCTGAATGGCTACCTGGGCGGACACCAGTGGTTTGTTTATTTTTTGCTGGGAACGGGTGTTTTCTTTACCCTTTATCTGGGTTTGCCACAGATCCGCTATTTCAGGCATGCCATCAGGATTGTAAAAGGGAAGTATGACCATCCGGGAGATATTGGTGATACCTCACACTTCCAGGCACTGACCACCGCTCTTTCAGGAACCGTGGGTACGGGAAATATTGCAGGTGTGGCGCTGGCCATTCATCTGGGTGGACCGGCAGCTTTGTTCTGGATGTTGATTACTGCGCTGTTGGGTATGACCACCAAATTTGTGGAGGTCACCATTTCACATAAGTACAGGGATATCCTTCCTGATGGATCTATTTCAGGCGGACCCATGTACTATATGAAGAAACGGATGAACATAAGCACCAGAAATGGAAAAATCATTAAAACCGGAGCAATCCTGGGAGGCTTTTTTGCATTTGCAACCATTCTCTCCTCCTTTGGAACAGGGAGCCTGCCGCAGATCAACAGCATTTCCGAGTCGATGTTTACCTCTTTCGGGATCAACCATACCCTTACCGGGGGAGTGCTGGCCGTGCTTCTCGGACTGGTCATTATCGGGGGTATCAAGCGGATTGCCAGGGTAACTTCTACGCTGGTTCCCGTGATGGCCCTGATCTATGTGGTGGGAGCCATCCTGGTGATTGCCACCAACTATCAAAATATTCTTCCATCACTGGGTTCTATTTTTACCGATGCCTTTACAGGAAGTGCAGCGGTGGGTGGATTCCTGGGAGCAGGATTTGCCTTTACCTTCAATAAGGGGGTTAACAGGGGACTCTTCTCCAATGAGGCGGGTCAGGGTTCTGCGCCTATTGCACACAGTGCAGCCAAGGCTCAGGAACCAGTTTCGGAAGGAATGGTGGCCATCCTTGAACCCTTCATTGACACCATTATAATCTGTACCATCACTGGGCTGGTGCTGCTTTCATCCGGAGTATGGAACGAGAAGATTGATAACCGCTTCCAACAGGCAGACCTGCAGATTGTGGAAGGAAACTACCAGGAAGCCAATGAGAATGACCGGATCCAGATGGCCAGGGTTTTCAATAAGGACACTACACTTGCTCTCTTTACAGGTGCACTGCAGGTGGAAGAGGGAACGGTTATTACCGAAAACATTACCATCATTCATGCTGAGTCATTTGCTGAGGATGTGGTAGTAACACAGGGGAAGAAGAAGTACACCGGTCCCATCCCGGTATCTGAGGGAGTGGTGAAGTTCAGTGAATTGGACGAAGAGGGCCAGTCTGTCTATTTTTCCGGTCGCTCCCTGATTCATAGTGCAGCCCTGACAACCGAAGCTTTTAAGCGAAGTTGGATGGGCGACTGGGGACAATACATTGTCTCCATTGGTTTGCTGTTGTTTGCTTTTTCCACAGCTATTTCGTGGTCCTACTACGGGGGACGGGCGGTGACCTATTTGTTTGGTACCAAATACGTGATTGTATACCGACTGATCTATGTGCTTGGATTCTTCCTGGCTTCATTCACCGATACCACCATTGTCTGGAACCTAAGCTATATCACCATAGCCATTATGACTATTCCCAACCTGTTCGGTCTGCTGGTTCTGAGGAAAGATATCAAAGGCACTATTGGTACTTACTGGAAGGACTTTCACAAGGAGTGGCCACAGGAGAAACTTCCCATGGGAACAAAGAGCGATTAAACAGCTTCCAGCAGTGCTACATTTTCCACATGGTGGGTATGCGGAAACATATCCACCGGCTGGATCTTTACAAGCCTGTAGGACCTGCCCAGCAGTTCCACATCCCTGGCCTGAGTGGCCGGGTTACATGAGACATATACAATACGTGGCGGTGCAATCCTCAGGATTTGTTCCACCACTTTCGTGTGCATGCCGGCACGGGGCGGATCGGTAATGATCACATCAGGTTTGCCATTTTCAGCAATGAAGCTATCCGTGAAAATATCCTTCATATCGCCGGCGAAGAAGCTGGTATTCCCGATTCCATTGATCTCCGAGTTTATCTTTGCATCTTCGATGGATTCGGGTACCGATTCAATTCCCACAACCGACTTTGCCTTAGCGGCCATAAAATTGGCAATGGTTCCGGTTCCGGTATAGAGGTCGTAGAGCACCTCATCTCCCTTCAGTCCTGAAAATTCCCGGGTCACCTGGTAGAGTTTGAGTGCCTGGAATGAATTGGTCTGGAAGAATGATTTGGGTCCGATTTTGAATTTAAGATCCTCAAGCTCTTCGAAAATATGATCCCTGCCCGACCAGGTAATAATATCCTGATCATAGAGGGTTTCGTTTTTCTTTGGATTGATCACATACATCAGGCTGGTCAGATCGGGAAACTTCTCTTTGATGGCATCCAGCATCTCGTAAACTTCCGGAACATCGAACTGAACCGATAGAATAACCATCACCTCTCCCAGTGTGGTGGTCCGAATAATCAAATTACGGAGCAGTCCCTCGTTACTGCGGTGATCATAGAAAGTAAGCTTCTTCTCCAAGGCAATTTCCCTGAGGAAATTTTTCACCTCATTGGTGGGTGCTCCCTGCAAATGACAGGTCTGAATATCAACCACCTTATCAAACCTCCCCGGAACATGCAGTCCTAAAGCATTGGTATGTTCAAGAGTTTTATCCGAATCCGCCTCATGATCGAGCAACCAGCGCCGGTTGGAAAAAGTATATTCCAGTTTGTTCCTGTACTCTGTGATAGGATCGGAGCCCAGGATAGACATCGATTCGGGAATCTCCAATCCGGCAATATGCCGGAAGGCGTCCACCACCTGCTGCTCCTTATAAAACAACTGGCGATCGTAGGGGAGGTGTTGCCATTTGCATCCGCCACATACCCCAAAGTGCTCACAAAAGGGATCGGTTCGCTGTTCGGAGTAGCTGTGATATTTTACCACGCGGGCCTCCATATATCTTCCCTTTTTCCTGAATACCTGGAGATCCACAACATCGCCGGGAACGGCATCCTTTACAAAGACTACGATACCTTCAACCCTGGCAATGGATTTGCCTTCAGCACCGATATTCTCAATGCTCACCTCTTCAAAGAGGGGTAAATTTTTTCTTCTGCCCACAATTCTAACTTTGAGACAAAAGTATTACTCCTGCATCACTTCTGCAATGATCTTTTCCACATCTGCTGTTGCAGCCCGAGAGTCAACCTTGCAAGGGTTCCAATTAGAATTACAGAAAGCATAGGTTTTATTTTTTTTCCAGATATGCGTTTGTACTGGCTATTTATTCAATTGAGTCACCGAATTATTCTATTTTTGCCGGCAGAATGATATCAATAGACAATGTAAGCATACGTTTCGGGGCCTATGTGCTTTTCGACAAGATAAGTTTCCAGGTGAATCAGGGCGATCGCATCGGACTGGTGGGACGTAACGGGGCAGGCAAGACCACTATTCTGAACCTGATTGACGGACAACAGGATCCGGATGAAGGACGGGTAGTGCACAGTGCAGGGAACGAAGTGGGTTATCTGCCTCAGCAGATGAAACATCGCAAAGGGAAATCGCTCTACAGGGAAGCACTGAATGCTTTTGCTTCGGTCATAGCTCTGAAAAAACGAATCGAAACCATTACAACAGAGCTGGAAGAGCGGGATGATTATGAATCAAAAGCTTACCTGGAATTGATCCAGGAACTCTCCAATGCCAACGAACAGTTTGAGATGGAGGGGGGGCACAGCATCCATGCCGATGTGGAGCAGACACTATTGGGCCTGGGGTTTAAACTTACAGATATGGAACGTCCGGTTCATGAATTTAGCGGCGGCTGGCGCATGCGCGTTGAACTGGCCAAGATTCTTTTGCGCAGACCGGACTATATTTTACTGGATGAGCCCACCAATCACCTGGATATTGAATCCATCCAATGGCTTGAAAATTTCCTGTCGACTTACAATGGTGGTATTTTGATTATATCGCACGACCGTGCTTTTCTTGATAATGTAACTAACCGGACCATAGAACTCTCACTGGGAAAGACATACGATTACAAGGTCTCCTATTCTAAATATATCGTACTGAAAGAGGAGCGAATTGCAGTGCAAAATGCCTCCTATGAAAACCAGCAAAAGCTGATCCAGGATACAGAAAATTTCATCAATCGTTTCAGGTATAAAGCCACCAAGGCTGTACAGGTACAGTCACGTATTAAACAGCTGGATAAACTGGATCGTATTGAAGTGGAGAAGGAAGATAATATGGGGATGAACCTGAAATTTCCCCCTTCCAAACGTTCGGGAACCATCGTGGTGGAAGCAATTGGTCTGAAGAAGCATTTTGGAGAGATCAAGGTCTTGAATGAGATTGATATGGTGATTGAACGAGGCGAAAAAGTGGCCTTTGTGGGGAAAAATGGTGAAGGAAAAACCACCCTGTCGAGGATCCTGGTCGGCGAACTTGATTTTACCGGACAATTGAAAATGGGGCATAATGTGGAACTGGGATATTTTGCCCAGAACCAGGATGAGATACTGGATGGAAACCTTACTGTACTGGAGACAGTTGACCATGCAGCCGTGGGTGATATCAGGACAAAAATTCGTGATATTCTTGGAGCTTTTCTCTTCAGCGGAGAGGATGTGGATAAGAAAGTAAGGGTGCTATCGGGTGGAGAGCGCTCCCGGTTGGCCATGGCCAGGATGCTGCTGCAGCCTTTCAATCTTCTGATTCTTGATGAGCCCACCAACCACCTGGACATGCGATCAAAAGATATCCTGAAAAAAGCATTGCTGGCCTTTGATGGTACACTTATTGTGGTTTCCCATGACAGGGATTTTCTGGATGGGCTGGTGGATAAGGTTTTTGAGTTCAGGGATCAGAAAGTGAAAGAGCATCTGGGGGGGATATACGAATTTCTTCAACGCAGAAAGTTAAGCACCCTTCAGGAGATCGAAAGGAAGGAGAAACCGGCGAAATTTGCAACTGTTTCTGCCCGTCCTGTTGCAGTTTCCTCAAAGGGGGATAATGCAAAACCTGCAAAGGAGACAGAGCAGGAGAAACAAACCAACAAGGAACAGTACGCGGAGAAGAAAGTACAGGAGAAGAAGATCAGGAAGGTAGCCAATCGTGTAAAAGCGCTGGAGCATGAGATCGGGCAGATTGAGGAGGAGCTTTCAAAAATGGATGAGATGTTGATGAATCCCGACAATATTGATGGAATGCATGTGTATGAAGCCTACGAACAGCTTAAAAACAAGCATGACGAAGCACTCTCGTCCTGGGAAAAGCAGACAGAGTTGCTTGAGAAAGTGTCGTCAAAGAGAAAATAGTTAATTTTAGGAACATGGGAAGAAAGGGTATACTGATATGTTGCTGTATCTTAGCCGGTTTGGCTGCTGGATGTGCTTCTTCAAAAAAAGCCAGCACTGAAGATGTTCAGGGACATATGGCTTCCCTGTATAATCCCAGCAGACTTTCATTGCACCCCGATTTCTCTGTGTATCATGAGAACAGTAACTATTCTGTATTGTATATCAGAGCCTATCCCTCCGAGTTAAGGTTTAACTCGGCCAATGAAGATTCCGAATACAGGGCCCTGCTACGGGTTAAATACGAACTGATAAAGCTGGAGGAAACTGGAGACGAGGGCGATCATCTGGTCGATTCGGCATCGGTGGTCTATAAGTTGAGAGAGCGGGAAGAAAAGAGTCCGGCCTTTTTTGCATCCCTTTCCATACCAGTCAGACAGGGCCTGCGTTATATGCTTAAGGTGGAGACAAAAGATCTGAACCGGGGCAGCATAGGAATCAAGTACATATATCTGGATAAGACCGATCCCAATGGAGCCCAGAATTTCAAGGTAATCTCTTCCTATTCTGGCTATCCCAAATTCATGCGCTTTTTTCTTCCCGGAGAAAAGTTTCATATTCAGTACAGGAATCCGAATGTAGATTCTATCTATGTGGACTATTTCAGTCTGAACAATGAATTGCCCCGTCCACCCATTACAGCCACCTCCGATTATACCATGAATTATAACCCCGACACAAGCTATGTCTTTCCCATGGTGGATACAGTGGATTATAACCTTCGTATGGAAGGCATGTATCTTGTGAAGGTGGATAAGGAACAGCATCAGGGACTTACCCTCTTCAATTTTGGAGGTGCCTTTCCAGAGGTAAAGTCTCCAAAGGAGCTAATGGAGCCCCTGTTCTATCTGGCCACGCTTTCCGAGTACAGGAATCTGAGAACAGAGTCGAACCGGAAACTGGCAGTAGATAATTTCTGGTTGAAAATAGGCAACAACGTGGATAAGTCCAGGGAGCTGATCCGGATATACTATAATCGGGTTGTATACTCAAACCTGTACTTTTCCTCCAACAAGGAAGGTTGGAAAACAGATCAGGGCATGATCTTCATCTTGTTCGGGCCACCTAGCAGGATACAGATGACAGGTAAGGGAGAAAGCTGGTTCTATTTTGAAAATCGTAGAAGTAAGGTTGTGGAGTTCAAGTTTGAACGTGGGCAGGATGCTTTTTCAGATCAGAATATGATGTGGCAAAAAACCACCGATTCTCAGATGTTTCGGAACGAAGCGATTCGTTCCTGGCGGAATGGAAAGGTATATTCGATGGGTAACTGATGGCAAAAAGCGGCAATTTTATTTTCGGTGTACATGCAGTTCTGGAGGCTGTTAATGCAGGTAAGGACCTGGATAAGGTTCTTGTAAGAAGAGGCACTGGCTCAGAGGGGCTAAAGAAGTTGCTGAGAGCTTTAGGCAAGATGGAGATTCCTGTGCAACTGGTGCCGGTTGAAAAGCTGAACAGGATCACCGGTAAGAATCATCAGGGGGTAATTGCTTTCCTGTCGGAGATATCCTATGTGGATATTACAACATTGCTGCCATCAATTTTTGAGAAAGGACAGGAACCCTTGATCCTTTTGCTTGACGGCGTATCGGATGTGCGCAATTTTGGGGCCATAGCACGCAGTGCAGAATGTGCAGGGGTACATGCCATTGTTATACCCGCATCGGGGAGTGCCGCCATTAACGCCGATGCGATTAAAACATCGGCCGGGGCACTTCACAGGATTCCTGTATGCCGGCATCGGGACCTGCTTACTGTGATGAGGTTTTTGCAGGACAGTGGGTTAAGAATTTTTGCTGCCAGCGAAAAAGCTTCCCAATCGATGCATACTACCGATATGACCGGTCCTGCCGGGTTGATCATGGGAAGTGAAGATACCGGCATCTCACAGCAATTGCTAAGATATGCAGATACATTGGTATCCATCCCTATGAAGGGAACCATTGCCTCGCTGAATGTGTCGGTTGCGTCCGGGGTAGTGTTGTTTGAAATGCTACGACAGAGAGAAGCCTGATACCGAAAATTTATTCCAGCGGAAGTTGCCGGTTGAAACTTTCCTCCAGGGAGATAAATGTTTCGGTCCTTGATATACCCTTGATAGCCTGCACCTTATCCACAAGTAGAAGTTTCAGACCCTCGTTATTCCTTGTATATATTTTGATAAAAATGGAATAGCCACCTGTGATATAATGACACTGGGTGATTTCAGGTATTTGCTTCAGTTGCTCCACAACATCAGGATAAAGGCTGGCACTGTCCAGGAAGATACCCACATAGGCGCAGGTATTAAACCCGATTTTTTTCGGATTGATACTAAATTCTGAACCGGTGATTACCCCCATTTTGGAAAGGCGCTGGATCCGCTGATGGATGGCGGCGCCGGACACCTTGCACTCTCTGGCAACTTCCAGGTAGGGGATTCGTGCATTTTTTGTAATCAGAGAGAGGATCTTTCGATCGAGTTCGTCAATATGGTGCGTATCTTCCATAAGTCTGCCTGTTAATAATCTGTTGTGTTTACTCAAATGTAATTACAATTTGAAAGAAATTAGCATGAAACAGTGTGATTTTAAACATATACTCACCCCAAACTCTTACAAATGAAACTATTCGGAAAGTTTCTGAAAATCGTTGCCGGTGGGGTTCTGGAATACGTGAAGATCAAACTCTGGTAAAATGGCCAGAATGTGGTCGAAGATATCGGCCTGGATCGTTTCATAATTGGCCCATGCCTGGTCCTTGCTGAAGACATAGATTTCTATGGGTAGACCTTTTTCAGTGGGCTGCAGGTGCCTGATCAGGAAGGTCATATCCTGGTGGATTTTGGGATGATTATGCAAATACTCTTCCAGGTATTTCCGGAAAGTCCCCAGGTTTGTCATTTTCCGGCCGTTGGTTACAGTTCCATCTTCCAACTGAAGCGACTTATTGAAATCGCTAATTTCTTTCTCCTTGTTTTCTATATAATCCTTCAGGAGGTGAAAATTCCTGAACTTTTCAATTTGCCTGGCGTCCAGGAAAGAGACACTATTCATGTCAATATTGATGGAGCGTTTGATCCGTCGTCCACCCGATTCTTCCATTCCCTTCCAGTTATTAAAGGACTGTGATACCAGTGCATATGTAGGTACGGTAGCAATGGTCTTATCCCAGTTTTGCACTTTTACCGTGGTGAGGTTGATATCGATTACATCTCCATCGGCGTTGTACTGGGGCATGGAGATCCAGTCTCCCACGTTAACCATTTTATTGGCGGCAAGCTGAATACTGGCCACGAAACCCAGAATGGTATCTTTGAAAACCAGGATCAGGACAGCTGCCATGGTTCCCAGGGCTGCCAGCAGGGTTTTTGGAGGTTCTCCCGAGAATATGGAGATTATAATAATTACCGCAGTGAAATAGAAGATAATTTTAACCACTTGCACAAATCCCTTGATGTTTCTGCCTTTGGCTATCGGCAGCCGCATGTAGATTTCATGAAGAGCATTGAGTACCGCGTCTATGATCAGCACGATAACCAGGATCATATAGGTTAGGGTCAGGTGCTCCAGGAAAGCCACAGTTTTCGGGAGATCGAATATATATTGAAGCGATCCGAAAACAATCAGTGCCGGAGCCAGGTGCGCGAGGCGGTTGAACACCTTGCGCTCCACAAAAATATCATCCCAGTCGTTCTTAGTTTTCCTTACAATCCGGGCAATTGAAGCAATAATGATTCTTTTGACGATAAAGTCGGCCAGGAATGCCAGACCAATCGTAATAACAATAATTGTTGCGTTTTCCAGGAATACAACCGTTTCGTCAGATAGTCCGGTTCCTGTAAGCAGCTCATTGTACCATAGTATCCATCTTTCAATCATTGGAGATAGTTTTATATATAGCATACTAAAATATCAATATTAAGTCAGGAATAGCACTTATATTGTAATGATTATTTCTAAAATTCTCACTTGATGAAAAAATTAGTCTCTGTTTGCTTTGCACTTATTATATCCATGTTCTTTCAGACTGCCCAGGCCCAGAAGTTTGATGAGTATTTCGAAACAGGTGTAATGCGGGTCGATCTGGTATTTTCCGGGACCGCAGAGGAGACCTCCTATGCTCTTTCGGGTGTGAAGAAAGAGCAGTTCTACAGTGGTCCAAAATCCAACATGATCGATCCTTTTGATTATGGCGATCATAAATTTGTGGTGAAAGATTCTGCCAGTGGTAAGACAATTTTCAGCCATACCTACTGTACCCTATTTCGCGAGTGGCAGACCACAGAAGAGTCTCAAACTATAAGGAGGGCTTATCCACATGTAATCCGCTTTCCCTGGCCCATCGCCAGCGTAGTGGTTGAGATTCATGATCGGAACAAGCAGGGGGCATTTCAGAAGAGCTGGTCGGCCACCCTCAATCCTCAGTCGATCTTTTCGGATCCGGGGAATCCCTATCACTTTGAAACAGTCGAACTTGAGATCAACGGAACAGCAGAGGAGAAGGTTGATCTTCTTTTCCTTGCCGAGGGTTATACCGCCGAGGAGATGGATAAATTCATTGAGGATGCAAAGCGGTCGGCCGGGTATATCTTTTCGGAGGAACCATTCAAGAGTAAGAGGAGTATGTTCAATATCAGGGCTGTGAAATCCACCAGTCAGGATTCTGGCACGGATATTCCCGGTGAGGCGATCTGGAAAAACACTGTAGTGAATTCCAGCTTCTATACCTTTGGAATTGAACGCTATATGACCACTATGGATTACAAATCGGTTTGTGATGTGGCTGCATCAGCCCATTACGATCAGATCTATATACTGGTGAACACAGATAAGTATGGAGGTGGAGGCATCTACAATCATTATAGCATCTCGGCAGCGGGTAATGAGGCCTCCCGCGCTGTGGTTATTCATGAATTCGGACATGCCTTTGGGGGGCTAGCCGATGAATATTACAATTCAGCCGTAGCCTATAATGATTACTTCCCCCTGGAGGTGGAACCCTGGAACCCCAATCTCACCACCCTGGTAGATTTTGATTCCAAATGGAAAAATATGGTATCGGAGGGAACGCCCGTTCCAACACCTTCGGAAGAGGCTTATAAGGAGATAGTTGGAGTCTATGAAGGGGGTGGTTATGTGGCCAGGGGAGTGTACAGGCCCATGATTGATTGTCGGATGCATACCAATGATGCTGCCTTTTGCCCGGTATGTTCTGAAGCGCTGAAGAAGATGATTGCAACTATCACCGGACTTTAGATTCTTTCTATTTTTATTGACTGGGCTTATCGGACGTTTGACTTAATACTTATATTTGTCGTTTATCAAAATGCAATCCTCTAATAGTGAAAAGGCTGTCGGATGAAGAAATAGTAGCCGGACTCAGAAAACGGGATAACCGCGTTCTGAATTATATCTATAAGAATTCCTTTACCCCGGTTAAGCAGCTAATCTTACATAATACAGGCTCTGAAACAGATGCGGAAGACATCTTTCAGGAGGCTTTAATTGTGATATTTAAGAAGTTAAGAGCGGAAGGGGATTTCGAACTCAATGCGGCATTTTCCACCTATATCTATTCCATAGCCCGCCTGCTCTGGCTGAAACATCTCAGGAAGATAAAGAAGATTGATATTGATCCGCTTAACCGGGATATGGAGGAACGGATTGAATTCGAAGAGCCCTCACCGGTGGATGATAAGGACTTGCGACTGGCTATCTATCAGCGCACTTTACTGAAGATCCCGGAAGATTGTCAGAAGATACTGCAGCTTACCGCACAGGATCTTAGCTCCCTGGAGATTGCTGAACAACTGGGTTTTCGAAGTGAAGGATATGTGCGAAAGCGCCGTCATTTTTGTAAAGAATACCTGATTAACAAGATAAAAGAGGATCACGATTACCAGGCCATGTTTCTCGATTAAGAGCCCCTGTGACTGTGTTCAGAAAGTAAAAGGCTGATTCGCCACGGCGGATCAGCCTTTTACATTTGTACCAAATCTTTACCTGGCACTTTCAGGATAGCATTCCTATTTCAGAACAGCCTTCCAGACTTTTTCTTCGCTAACTTTCTTTGTACAGAAGAACCAGTCTACACATTCAACACCTTCCTCTTTTCCTTCCATGCGGTTTTCGGCTGTTCCACATGAACCTGCGGGAGGAACGATCACATCATCACCCGGGCGCCAGTCGGCGGGAGTGGCACAATCAAAAGCATCCGCTGTTTGCATGGCAATCAACGCTCTGTAGAGTTCATCGAAGTTCCGCCCCAGACTGAGTGGGTAGTATATGATTGCCCTGATCACTCCTTCGGGATCTACAAAGAATACAGCCCTGACCGCCTTGGTGGTATCTTCATTGGGTTGAATCATGCCATACTTTCTGGCAATATCCATGGTGATGTCCTCGATCAGGGGAAAGTTTACTTCCACATCCTTCATCCCATTGAATTCCATAGTCTCTTTGATTCTCCTGAGCCATGCAATGTGGCTGTAAAGTCCATCTACGGAGAGACCTACCAGTTTACAGTTGGCCTTATTGAATTTCTCCTCCTGACTGGCAAAAGTCATGAACTCGGTAGTGCAAACCGGAGTAAAGTCGGCTGGGTGACTGAACAGAATGGTCCAACTACCTTTATATTCAGAGGGGTAATTAATAACTCCCTGGGTGGTTTTAGCTTTAAACTCAGGTGCTTTGTCGCCAATACGTGGCATGATTGTTACTTGAACTTGTTCTTCCATCTTAATATTTGGTTTTAGAATGATTAAATTCTTATTTGATTATTTATTGTCTTCGTTAAAATTTCCTTTTATCTGAAGGATAATGTCTTCTATCTTAAAATTGTGCAGGTCTTTTTTGTGAAAGTATGCCTTGAGCATCTGATCCAGTTCTTCATCGAAATAGTCCATAATGCGTTCCGTTTCGGTACAGTAGATATGGTGATGCCTGAGCATGACCCCATCGTAACGCATGGCGTCTTTGTCTGTTTTAACCCGTTGGACCAGCTTGTTTTTCACCATCACATCCAGTATCTTATAAACTGTCCCTGTGGCGATTCCGGGATATTTTTTACTGATATGGTCAAAAACCATGTCGGCAGTAGGATGATTTCCCAGAGTATAGACAGCTTCCAGAACGGCATGGCGCTGGGGAGTTACCTTCAGACCTGCGTCCCTTAATTTCTGGTTGATCTGTTCGCTACTTATCTTCATTGTAATAATTCTTAAATAAGAATGATTCTTACATAAGAACGAATGAGATTAAAAAATGTTCAGACGATTTTGAAAATAAGTTTATTAATCTTCGATTTCTATGGTTGATTGACGCTCCCTGTTAACTATCTGGCGGGTCACATCGGACCGGTAGTAGTGTCTGGAAACATCCAGGCTCTGACGTTCTTCCTGGACCCGGTTGAAGTCGATGGTGCCGGTAAATAGTCCACAGAATTATCGCAGGATTGTTATTGTTAGTGCTTAGTTTTTGTTAGGACTGGATCGTCGATATTGAAAAAACACCAGTATACCAATGAACACAGTGATGACAAGCATCCAATATGCTAATCCTGATTTCCGGTAAATGGGACTTCCATCTCCCAGGACCACAAAACCTGACCAGAAATATGGATTGGAGGTAAGGTCGTCGGCTGTTTCCAGATAATCGATTTTAGCAAGGCGCATAGCCTCCTGCTTGCTTTTCCCTTTTTTCAGGTATTTATAAAAGGAAGTCATCAATTCCGAACTTGATTTATCAGCCACCTGCCATAGAGTCATAACAATAGAAGGACAACCAGCGTAGATAAAACCCCTGGCCAGACTCATCATTCCTTCCCCCTTTTGCATTTTTCCGAATCCACTGTTGCAAGAGCTCAAAACAGCCATCCTGGCATTCAGCTTAAGATTATAAATCTCATAAGCATAGAGCTTATTATCCTGATAGATAGTATCGCCTGATTTAATGATGTAGTTGTCATCGGATTCAACATTTGTAAAGGCAAGGAGTGAGTAAAGAGGATTGTCATCTTTCATAATGGTATGCATGGCCAGGTGCAGAACATTGTAATCGGATGCGTTTTTTTTGAAGTTAGACTCATTGGCATTTTCATTAATGAAGACCTTTGAAGGAACAGTTTCATTGATACTTTGCACCTCTTTAATGGTTCCCACAAGAGGGAAGAGGTAATCTGATTTTTCAAGCACCTGGCGAAACTTGGCGGTATCCATGTTGTATAATGAATTCTCATACATCGGAGCAAAAGCAAGCACTTTATCCTCGGTAGATTTGGTTTTGTATCGCTTACTGAACAATAAAGTTGATGAGTGAGAATATCCCACGGAAAATTCCTTTATCAGGTAGGGCAGATTCAGGTAATTGATGTACTCAGGTCCGGCCTCCTGAGTGATCAAACCCTCGAAAGGGATATATGTAATGGCTCCATCGGGAACAATGGTAAAGTTTTTCCTGTCGGTGTATTGCAGACAGGGTTCAATTAATATTTTATAAAACTTATGCCCCAGGGTTACGAACTTCCGGTAGTTTTCATGAACCCCGCTACTGAAATTCTGATCATGAAGCAACATATAGTATTCCAGGCACTCATTCGCAAACTCCGGGCTGATCTCCTGTGAGAATACATCAACTCCCTTTTTGTCAATCACATACGTTATTAGCAGCGTATCAGACAGCACATATTCAATCAGGGCATCACGATAAGCCAGCTTATCCTGAACCTCAGCAAGAGAGACAAACTTGGGATTGTATTTTAATTCGTAATACTTCGAATAATTTTGCTCAATCTCCTGTTTCAGATCGTTGTAATCATCTTTCAGGTGAAACAATGTTTCCTTATATGACTCAAGCTTTGAACTATCAGGATCAGTTTCCAGCTGCTCTTCGTAAAGAACCCCTTCATAGGCTTGAATCTCACCCATTAATCTGCTCTCTTTGTTCTTTATGTTTTCCGGAAGATCCGAAAACTGCATGGCCTCTATAGCTTTAATTTCGCTGTACAATGCAAAGGATTTGCTGGTTTCAGTGAAGGCAAATGATTGCTCCAGGTACTTGTTTTCACCGGTCAAATCGAATAGCATCTTCCCTACATAGACGGCCTCGTTATATACTTCAAGAATCTGCGAAGTGGCAAAGAGTTTGCTGTCCTCATTGCTCATGGCCAGTTTCATATAGTTCAGCGTCTCAATGGCCTCCTGATAGGCTTCATAGCATAAAACCAGATCCTCGAATGCATTAGATTTATTGAACTGCTCAAAGAGCACCCTGCTTTTCAGGACATAGAGGTCAGGCAGAGCAGTAGATAACATATTCGTTTTTGTCTTAATAGATTTGTCGGTTATTAATTCGTCCAGGAATTTATTCAGTTTCTCAATACTACTATTTACAATCCATAGGGATTTCTCAAGATTCCCAGTTCTAAGTTGTATACTGGCAGTGCGATAGGCTATATCGGAGCGGTAAACAATCTTGGTTCTGGTAGCATAAGGACCTAATGACTCAATTAATAAATATGCATTGTCACATTCCATCATGGCTTGTTCATACTCCTCATAGAGCATATGAAAACCAATGATATTATAATAGTAATTTAATACATCCCGGGTATAATCAATTATAACAGGGTTGTTCTCAAGAAGTTTGCGGGCTTTTTCAAAATAGAGTATTGCAAGATCATATTTACCGACCTGTGAATAGGAGGTGGCATTTGTATTATAAATCCTAAATTCAATTAGCGGACTTACCTTCAATTTGTTTATATCAATCATGGATAGCTTTTGCTCAGCCAGCTCATATTCTTGGAGTTCCAATAGAAGTTTGATATAATTTGAGTAGACAAATGCAAAATCACTGTGGTTTTGATAGCCATTCCTGATTAAAAAATCAAGTGCATATTCGTAATATTCTTTCGTTCGGTAGAGATCATTTTGCACCTTATAGATATTCCCCTTATTATGATAGAGGCTTCCAAAAAGTTTGTTTTTTGGATCGGTCTCATTAAGAATTTTTTCAGCTTCATTTAATTTCAATAAAGCTTCACTGTTATTATAAATGTTTCGGTATAATGAAGCAAGTGAGACTAGGTTAATGGCTACCCGTTCATTAATTACATAAGTGCTTGAATTATAGGCCAAATCGATCGCTTTTTTATAATAGAATTCGGCCGAATCCAGGTTGATATTGATTTGGAAGTATTCAAAAGCCTTCTGACCATAATTGTAAATCTGCTCTTGGATTTCGGGATCTTCCTTTAAGATCCCCTGTGCATAACCAGCCGAATAGATAAACAGGGCCAGGATAAGAATATAAATGCAGCGGAGATTGTGAGTTTGTTTCATTGGAGGAATCAAAGTTTAAATGAAAGAAATTATGGCATAGAATGCAAGTATTTTGGTAAAATGATTATTTTTCTCAGCAATTAATTCCCATATAATCAGCAATATGCAGCTTTTGGGTATTATTTTTTAAAAAAAGTTCATTTTTCTGGGTAACGTTTGGCGCTTTTCTGGAATTAACTATTGAAAACAAAAAACAAACAGTAGTTGAACCCCTAATTGAAAAGCCATGAAAACTGTAGATTTTAAATCATTCGCAAAAGATGCTATCCAGGAGAACGAACTGAATTATTTAAAAGGTGGAAAAGGTGATCCCGTTGAAGATCTCGTCTATCCTCCAAAAAAATAATTTGGTATTCCAGTAGAATTTGAATTTGACATTTCGACGGTCGTAGAGCCGCAAGACATATTTCACCGTGAAGTTGATGGGGAAGATTGAATTTCTGCCACAACAGATCGGAAGGAGAATCCGGAAACGGAGATTTCTGCAATGACGCACATTTGTTTGTGCACACACTCTGGAAGGTATGCAAACGTGCATACTTGTACCAGGGAGAACGGGTCCCGAAATATATGGTCATAAATGACTGTATGTGGATCTTGAATCCTTGAAACCAAATTAATAATTCATGATATGAAACGAGACAGGCACATTTTACAAAAGTACCTGGACAATGATCTCTCAGAGACGGAGTTGGCCAGGTTCGAGCAGGAGCTCAATGCCAGTCCGGAGTTGTTGGTGGATCTGGACCTCTATAAAGAGGTTGATGATGCCATAGCCGATACGGAAGTATTGGATTTCCGGGCCCAGTTGACAGACTTGCGAGAAGAGACACGTAGATCGGACACCGGTAGAAGGGTTTTTCGGTTTTCCCGGCCATGGCATTATGCAGCATCGGCAGCACTTGCACTGTTGGTGGCCATAGGTCTGGCCACAGTACTTGGACGACCGTTATCTAATAATGATCTGTTTTCCAAGTATATGAAGCCTTACGAGCTGGTTCTTACCAATCGTTCGGTAGATAATGAAGTTACCCAACTCTGGATGAACAAGGCCCAGGAGCATTTTCTCAAAGGAGATTTTGAATCGGCCATTGATTGTTTTGATGAAGTGCTTGAAATCAATGCAAATAAGATGGAAGCTGATTTCTATAAAGGGGTTTCTCATATGGAGATTGAGCAGCATCAGCAAGCAAGCGAGTCCTTTACCAGGGTAATTCAACACGACGACAACCTGTATATCCAGAAGGCCGAGTGGTTCCTGGCAGGATGTCTGCTGGCCATGGACGAAACAGACCGTGCCAGAAGGCAGTTGGCAAGCATTGCGTCATCGTCCAATCATTTTTACAGAGCTGATGCCGCTAAGATCCTTAAAAGGATGAAACGCTAGTGCTTCAATACCTCCTCGGCGTTGAGGATTGGTAGTTATTTAATTGAAATATTGCTGAATTAGAGGGTGATGGGAGAAAAGCTTGAGTATAAAGAGCTTCTGGAATATACCAGGCAACTTGAACAGAAAGTTGCCGGGCTGGAGGATACGCTGAAACAGTTTCAGTCCGAAGGTACCAGGGTGAAGACCAGGTTTTTATCCAATATCTCACATGATATAAGGACTCCCATGAATGCCATCATAGGCTTTTCACACCTCCTCGGAGAAGATGAGGTGGATGGCAATCACATGGAAGCATACATCGATCATATTACCCGGAACAGCAATTCGCTCTTAAACATGATGGACAACCTGATTGATCTTACCCTGATCGAAACAGGAAACCTTCAACTGAACGAGGATGAAGTAAATATCTACGATTTATTGAAGGACCTATATAATCAATATAACCTGGATAGATACAGGGCAAACAGGGAAAGGGTGGCCTTGCTTTTAAATATCAGAGAAGCATTTAAGAAAGCGAGAATCATTGCTGATAAGCAGCGCCTGTCGAGAGCTTTAAGTTGCCTCCTTGAAAATTCCCTGGTCCAGACAAAAAAGGGAGTCGTAGAATTTGGCGCATCGTTCGCCGATAAAAATACACTGGTTTTCACCATTAAGGACAGCAGTAGCATGTTGTTACAGGAGGGAGTCAGGAAGATCTTTGAAACAACTGAAAAAGGAGAGGACTGGGACAATACCTCCGACACAATCGGGCTTGGCTACAAGCTGGCCAGCGGACTGGTAAAGGCTATGGGTGGCTACATCATGGTTTCTGACAGCTCATTTAAAGGTATTACTATTGAGTTTTCAATTCCAGTGAAACAGGTTTTCCCGAAGCATTATTACTCCGGGGAAGTAAACAGGATTGAAGTTGTAGGTCCGCAGGAAGAATGATCCTGTACTGGTTTGATGCCTCTGCCAACTTTTAATTAGGGGTTGGTTTTTGTTTTCAAGTTTTCAAAATGGCAGATCATCAAATCCGGAATCATTTTCGGGTGGATTTGAGGGGAAAGGAGCATCCTGGCTTTGTTCACTATTCTGTATTGGAGTTTCACTCGCAGGAATACCAGTCTCGTTCGAAAGTTTCTCGATACGCCAGGCTTCAAGGTTGGTGAAATAGGATATTTGGCCATCTTTTTCCCACTTCCTACCTCTAAGGTTAAAAGAGACTTTAACAGTATCGTCGATGTTGACCTGATCCAGCATGGAGCATTTATCCTGTGTGGATTGGAACTTAATGAAGTCAACAAACTCATAGCCTGTGGCGCTGCTGGATTTAACCTCCAGGACAAATTCGCGTTTCTGGAATCGGTCCGAGACCTTTTGTGTTTCGTATTTTTCAGCCAGTCGGCCCTTAATCTCGAAGCTCATATTTGATTTCTTTTTCGGTTAGAAGACAAATTTAAAGATAGTATATTGAAGAAAGCCACAATTAGATCTTTATGATCAACAAAAAGGCTGTCTCCGCCACTACGGAAACAGCCTTTTTCATTTAGTCTTGTGTACTATTTTATGTCCAGTAACTCGACTGTGAAAATCAGTGTTGAATTAGCCGGAATGGGGCCTGCGTCCCTTGGTCCATATCCAAGGTTGGAAGGAATATAGAATTTATAAGTAGAACCAACTGGCATCAGCTGAAGACCTTCGGTCCATCCTTTAATCACACCATTTAAGGGAAATGAGATGGTATCTTTAGTTTCGTAGTTGCCGTCAAATACAGTTCCGTCAATAAGTGTACCTTCATAGAATACAGATACAGTTGATTCTTCTGCAGGCAAGGGGCCGTCACCCTTTGTGATTACTTCATATTGTAATCCGGACTCGGTTGTAATTACACCTTCTTTTTTTCCATTCTCTTCAAGAAAGGCAATGCCCTCTTCCATGGCATGCATGGATTCTTCTTCCGCCTTCTGAGCTTCTACTTCGGAGAGAGCCATGCTGAGATCGCGGAATACAGCCTGGGCACTCATTGGATCAAAGGAAGATGAGTCTTCTAATACCTGTAAAAGACCTGAGGCAAGGAGGCCGGCATCAACTTCCCAGGGAGCTTCACCCACACTGTAACCCCAGTTCAGTCCGAGGAAGTAATTAAGAGAATCGGTCTGATTTTTCATGGTGATTTGATTTTCTGACTTAACACCATTGGAACCAGTTCCAATAAAATATCCTACAGCCATAGCTGCGACTGCCACTACAATAAGTGTAATAATCTGTTTGTTATTCATGTGAAGTTCTAGTTTAGAAAATAATGAGTGCGAAGATAAAAGAAATATTATACACCACACAATTATCTTTTAATTGCTCTGATCATCTCTCGTTTTCCGGGAGGCCCGACAACTTTATCTACATCAAAACCACAGGATGTTAGCGTTCTTCGAACAATTCCCTTTGAGGAATATGTGACCAGTATAGCTCCGGAATCACTCACACGGCCAATAGCGTCGAAAACATCGCTGGTCCAGAGTTCGGGTTGTTTATCGGGCGAAAAAGCATCAAAGTAAATCAGTTTAATACCGGGAGGGGGATTCATTTGTCTGAAATCAGCATCTTCTTTAAACAATGTAAACCGGTCTGATATTTTTTCGGGACTTCCCCAAGGGCAGCTGTGCATTTTGTTCAGAATTCCTTTGGGTGAAGGGCGAATATGCTTTTCGTAGTTTAAGAGCTTGAACTCGGAATCTGTTAAAGGATATTTTTCAACAGCATGATAGTAAATATCCAGCTTGAGGCGGATCGATTCGGCCAACGTAAGAAGCGCATTCAGACCGGTTCCAAAGCCCAATTCAAGAATCCGCACAGAAGACTGTTTCACAGTGAGTAGCCCCTGTTTGATAAAGACATGCATTGATTCCTGGAGAGCACCATGCGAAGAATGATAAGGTTCATCCAGGCTCTTTACAAACATGGTATGGGAACCATCTTCGGTTATCTTTAAACTTCTTTCCATCTGCCAAACTTACGGAATCTTGATAAAATCTATACATCAGCATTTTAATTCATGGTATACTTGTAAGAGATGAGGACGCGGTTCCATATAGAGAAACGAAAAGATGCTGCTGGTAACTTGCTTTCTGCGGATCGTCCTGTATTCATGAGTGTGACCTTTGGGGGGAATCGGGTTGTAATTGGGACAGGTCTGAAGGTTGATATGAATGGATGGGATGCAGATAATCAGAGAATTCAAGCATCTTATCCGGATTCGCAAAGTCTCAATAACTGGCTGGAGAGCATGCAGGAGATAGCTATAAAGACAATGAAGGCACTGCTCAATTCGGATAAAGATCCGAGCTCTGAAAATTTTCGCCAATTGTATCAGCATTTGAAACCAAAGTATTCATCGGGTTTTTTTGATCTTTTTTTTAAATTCATGGAGAACAATAGTTCCACATGGAGCAGCGCAACTTATCGCAAGGTCCGAAGTCTGTATAATCTTTTGCGGGAGTTCGACGATCAGTACCAAACACCCATCGCTTTCCATAAGCTGAATTCTCAGTTCTTGGATGATTTTATCGCTTTCTGTCAGGAAAAAGGATACCAGTATTCGACTATTTATAAATCTGTAAATAACCTGGTTTGGTTCCTGAATTGGGCGACAGACGAAGGGTATAACGTATACCGTGATTATAAACAGTTCTATAAACTAATGATTCCTCCGGAAGAAAAATCGACTTTGCCACTGTTTCTGAACTGGGATGAACTTATGCGATTGAAGGAGTATGTCACTGATAACAGAAGGATGGAGCGGGTCAGGGATCTCTTCTGTTTCATGTGCTTTTCCGGAGTTAGGTTTTCAGAATTGCAACAAATGAAGAAGGAAGATTTAAAACCGGGGGAGATACGTATTAATAAGCCCGGTGGTGGAGTGAGACTTATTCCCATGAATAAGTATGCCCATGAGATTTATCAGAAATATGAGAATAAATACTACCTGAATAACAGTGCTTTCTCACCCATGAGCATCATTACCATGAATAAGTATCTCAGGCTTATGGGGAAGGAAACAGGGCTTACCCGACTGGTTGCTCCCCTGAATGAAGGGGAGGGTAGCCAGCCTCTTTACAGGCGTTTGACAGCCGGGATCGCTATAAATACTTTTATTAGAAACGCCATTGAAATGAAAATCCCTGTTGAAATAATCTCCAGGTTTACCGGGGTTCAGAATGATAGCCGGGTCCGCCGAATCAAATCGGATCTTGCTAAAGAGGAGATGAATAAGTTCAATCATTGACCGGTAGGTACTCTTCAAATATCTTATCCATGGATTTGAATATGTTGAAGGGACCCTTTCCATGCAGGTTTTCCACCTGTTTGAGGAGATGGGCGATGTTTTCCCGTCGGGTACGGTCCTCATGCGGGCAGCTTTTTTCAACTTTTACCAGTGCGTTCAAGCCGGCATACTCTTCCAGCATCCTTTCGTCCAGGTCCATCAAGGGACGGATCAGTTGAATACGCCCCTCAAACATACTCAGAGAGTAGGGTAGGGAGCTTATGGAGCCGTGGTAGATCATATTTAGAAGAAGTGTTTCAACGGCATCATTTCGGTGATGTCCCAGTGCCAGTTTATTACAGTTCAATTCCCTGGTCAGAGTGAATAACTCTTTTCTGCGATGCCATGAACAGATGAAACAGGGGGCTTTTGAAGGTTCTTTTCCAAGGTCCGGTTCGATGCTGCGGTAATAAAGTGGGATATCCAACTTTTGGCAGAATGAAGTCAGGCAATCCCGGTCAATTTCATAGCCAATGCCTGTCGCTTCAATATGTGCTGCTGAAAGTTTGAAGTGGAATGGGATAGCAGCCTGCCTTTCAGCCAGGGCTTCCAGCATAATCATGGAGTCCTTTCCACCCGACAGGCCAACAAGTATATGATCACCTTCGCCGATCAGGGTATGATCGCGCATGGTGGTACCCATCTTGCGACAGATTTTTTTGAAAAGTTTTTCAGATTGAAGCTGTTCAGGTGCTTTTCCCATTCTGTTCGGTACTTGGTGCAAACTTACAGAAAAGAGAGTTGTCCGAAATAATGTGGCGTATGAAAATCGGGTGAGGGAGCAAGTACCGGTTGCCACGATAGGAAATGGGGCTGTTTCAGCTTATCTCCGCATTTGTAAAAATTAGCATGTGCATCCAAACCTGAAAGGGTCTCAATGCTTGAGTAGTGAAGGACCCTGACAGGAATAACAACCTTCATGTTCCAGAGGGTGTATTGGTCCAGGGTCTTTATGGGATCACGACCCAGCGACGGTACAGTTTCTACAAGCGAAAGCACACTGGAAGAGAGATGGTATCGCTGGTGGCGATCCATACCGTATGCACCAAGCACTGTTCCAATGGCATTGATTTCAAAATTATAGTAGTTATCATCTCCATTAAGAGCAAGGAAAAACTCCACACAGCTGTCTTCCCAGACAGAGGAATTGTATTTGGTATGCACAGCCCGAACCTGGGGCTCCTCAACTTTGAAAAAAAGAAAGATGGAGTTTCCATCATGCCGGATGGAGAATCCTGCTTTTACTTCAGGGGCCTCTACCCAGTTCTGGTTCGAAATGGAATGCTCGGCCGTCTCAGGCAGCGAAGCAATGCGGGTGATTCTGTCAACAATCATAAGAGTCAGGACAGTTTTCGAATGATCTGCCTGAGCTCTTTCATTTTCGCCTCGCCGTCCTGTGTAAGTTTGAACTGCGCCCTGGCCCTTATCAGGTTGTGCTCCGGATGTTTGACCTTATAGTAGGTATCTCCATCCAGGTAGTCGATCAGGAAACGAACGGCCTGCATATAGGGGAAAAGTAGCCCTGCATAGAGCAGAGATTCCTTTTCGGTATCCGAAAGGGTATCTCTTGAGGAGTCCAGGAAACCGGAGGCGAAGGCTTCAAAGAGTTCCAGATCCATACTGACCCTGTCAAGGTTGGGATCATCCTCTTCTCCGGTATTGGTCAGGGTTCTGATGCCATCTCCAAAATCGGAAGTGACATAACCGGGCTGAATGGTATCCAGGTCGATGACACACAGGCCTTTCCTGTTAAGATCAAATAATACATTACTAATCTTAGTGTCGTTATGGGTAACTCTGAGTGGAATCGCCCTTTTTTCTCCGAGCTCATGTATGGTAAGCATCATTTTTGAGCGTGTTTCCACATATTCGACCTCCTTTTTCACCTCTTTCAGGCGGTCTGCCACATCCTTGCTAATACTTTCCTTCAGCTGTGTAAGTCTCCATTTCATATTATGGAAATCGGGTATAACGCATCCCACTTTCCCTGCAGGGAGGTCATTCAGCATCACGGTAAATGCACCGAAGGTCTTCGCTCCTTCATAGGCAATGGCAGGATCGGTAGTGCTTTCGAATACAAGGTGGTCCTCAATAAAACGAAGCACCCTCCAGAAATTACCTTCCGTGTCCTTGAAATAGCTTTGCCCATCTGTGGTGGGAATGATTGTCAGGCAGCGCCTTTTTACCTCACCGGGAGTTTCCCTTTCTATTTTGGCCCTGACATGATCTGTGACGATCGACATGTTATTCATCAGGAGAGGAACATCCTTGAAAACATTGTGATTGACTCTTTGCAGGAGGTAATCGGGTGCTCCTTTAACAGCATTCACCAGTCGGTAACTGTCATTAATAAAACCCCCACTATGGACTTCCACCTTGCCCGGGGAACCTTCGGTAGCAAACCGAGCGGCAATTGAATCTATCGTCATCCCTTAGTTCATTTGTGAGATGCAGAGTGCTGCAGCACCATAAAGCCCTGCATTATCCAGTTCAGCTCGTACCAGGTCCGTTTTGTTGCTGATCATAGGAACCAAGAATTTGTCTACTTCTTTACGAAGTGGTTTTTCCAGCAGGTCCCAGGAATTGGATACCGAACCGCCTATCACGAAGGCTTCAGGAGCCAGAATATACATCACACTTCTGATGAGCTCTCCAATGTTTTGTGCCAGCTCGTCAAATACGGCCAGGGATTCCTGATCTCCTTTTTTGGCTTTTTTGTACAGCTCAATGCCGGTGGTGTAGTACTTGTTCTTAAAAAGAGCGGCACTACATATATCCTCCACGATGCCTCCGTGAAAGGGAATACATCCCAGCTCACCGGCTCCACCCATCAGTCCGGTATGGATCTTCCGGTCAAGGATGATACCGCCCCCCAGTCCTGTTCCAAGGGTAATGCCAACCAGGTTCTTATACTTTTTACCAGCACCGTAATAGGTTTCCCCAAGGGCAAAACAGTTGGCATCATTGCTCTGAAAAGTGGGCAGATTAAATCGCTTTTCGACCACCGGTTTAATGGAAAAACCGTTAAATGATTTAATGTTGTTGATCTGAAGGATCTCTCCTGTTTCTGCATTCATAAAACCGGGCATGCCGATCCCGATCCCTACCACCTCTTTGGTCATGACCTTCTCAATGGCCTCGAAAAGAGATTCCATGATTTCCATAGCCGGCCGGTCTGATCCCGTGGGGACCTCAGCGCGCTTAATCAATTTACTTGCAGAAAATCTTGCGGCTACAATGGACGTACCGCCAATATCAACCCCTATGTATAACTTGCTCATTATGATTTAGTTCTGATTTTATGTCCTGAAATAGCAAAATATAGGATAAACAGATAGCATGGTACCATGACCCAGTAGGCAGACTGGTAATTAGCAACCACTGCCTGTTCGGTGGTCTTGATAGCATCCACAATGGTTCCGAAAATAAGTGGAATCACTGCACCACCCACAATGGCCATCACCAGGAAGGAGGCACCAACCTTGGTGAATTTTCCCAGGTCTTTCATGGCCAGAGGCCAGATGGCCGGCCACATCAGCGAGTTTGAGAAACTTGCAAACAGAAGGGCATAGAAGGCATATTGAGCGGGCAGGTAAATCAGGAGCAGGGAAGAGAACACACCCAGGATGGCAAAAGAAATCAGCGCTTTTTGCTGAGACACAAATCTTGGTATGGCAATGACACCAAAAATATAACCGGCTACAAGTCCCAGGGTGACGAATCTGGAATAGTTTTCCAGGTTGGGGGCATCTCCAAAGGTTGCTCTTGCAAAGTCAATAATGGATGCCATGGGAAGGGTCTCGATTCCGACGTAAAGGAAGAGGGTGAATACACCAAGCAAAAGGTGTGGAAATTGCCAGATACTGGTTTTTGTTGCTGCATATGAAGAAACCGCTGATTCATCGTCTTCATCTTCTCCCTCTGCTTTCACTTCTGGCAGGGGAGCAAAATAGACAAAGATGCCCAGTACAATCATAATGCCGGTAACAATATAGAAGGGCATGATGATGTCATCAACATCCACTTTGGCAAGATCGATAAAGAGTCCAAGGAAGAGGGGAGCGATCCACCAGGCCATTTTGTTCATGATACCCATCAGGCTCATGCGAACCGCGGCAGTATCTTCAGGTCCAATAATGGTAATATAAGGATTGACAGCACCCTGCAAGAGCGTGTTTCCAATTCCACCCACAAAAAGAGCTACCAGGAAGAGCGGGAAGCTCACCGCTTTGGAGGAAGGGACAAAGAGCCACATGCCCAGCGCCATAATAAAGAAGGCAATCATCATGGCCCTCCTGTATCCTATTTTTTTAATTACCCAACCGGTGGGACGGCCAAAAATTACAAAGGCGGAGAATATGGCTGCAGTGACCAGATAAGATTGACTTGTAGTAAGATTGAAAGCAGATCGAAGTGCCGGGGTAAGGAATCCGCTGATTCCTACACCAAAACCAATCATGAAGAATACAATACCGACAATCATTAATGGGCCGGCTGGTCCAATCTTAATTTTGCTAGAATTACTCATTAGTGGATGTTTTGAGTTTAAGTTAGTTCATAGTGACGGGCATAAAATTAATCTTTTCTTAAATATCTCAAATTATTTAACAGCTTATCGACTTTTTGGAAAGCTAAAATGGGATAAGTACATTTACCAATCCAATAATTCAAGTAAATAAATATTACATGCATACCACACTTTTGATTCTGGCAGCAGGAATGGGAAGCCGCTATGGTGGAATGAAACAGGTAGATGCTTTCGGACCTTCCGGAGAAACCATTACCGATTATTCCATTTATGATGCTATTCATGCAGGATTTGAACGTTTTGTTTTTGTGATCTCACCCAAAATGGAAGAAGATTTCAAAACAAACTATATCAAAAAATTTCCCTCAGATCTGAAAGTCGATTATGTGATCCAGTCACTTGATAATCTTCCTAAAGGATTTACTCTGCCTGAGGATCGCGTGAAACCATGGGGGACGGCCCATGCTGTTTTGATGGCCAGGGATGCTATTAACGAGCCCTTTGCAGTGATCAATGCAGATGATTATTATGGCCGAAAATCCTATAAGATCATGAACCATTTTCTGACCCAGACATCTGAAGATGTGCGCGGGCACTACTGTATGGTTGGTTTCGAGTTGCAGAAAACAGTGTCAGAACATGGCTCAGTGGCGCGTGGGGTTTGTCAGGTAAATAGTCAAGGTTACCTGTCGGGCATGGTGGAAAGAACAAAGATCTACCTGAAAGATGGCGGAATTGTATATGAAAATGAGGATGGATCGATACATCCACTGAATCCTATGGATACAGTTTCTATGAACCTCTTTGGTTTTACTCCCGATTTTTTCTCTTATGCTGAAGAGGATTTCAAGAGGTTTTTGAATGAGAGCATCGACAATCCTAAAGCTGAATATTTTATCCCCTATGTGGTCGACAAGCTGATTTCCTCAGGTAAATCAAAGATGTCGGTATTGCAGACCCCTGAATCCTGGTTCGGAGTGACTTACCAGGAGGACAAGCCCATTGTGTTGAAAGCCATAGGCAACCTGGTTAACGAAGGCATCTACCCCAAATCTCTCTGGGGCTAAGACGCTAATTACATGATTGCCAGCTACTAACCACTAACATTCTTCCAATGCAACGATTATCACATGCCCTGTTGTTTTCAATGATGGCACTATCTGCCACATATGCTCAGAAGCCACCCGAATGGCAAAACCCCGATGTGGTGGAAGTGAACCGTGAGGCTCCCCATGCCACAAGATTTTCTTTTGACTCATTCGAGCAGGCCCTGGAAGGGGAGAAAGGCGCCTCGGTAAATTATTTAACACTGAACGGGACCTGGAAGTTTTACTGGTCCAACAATCCGGGCTCCCGCCCTGAGGATTTCTATAAAACCAGCTTCAACGATTCGCAGTGGGATGGTATTGAGGTTCCCTCCAACTGGGAGATGAAGGGATATGGAATCCCCATCTATTCGAATATTCCCTTTGAATGGACCTCCAGGCCCAATCCTCCTGAGGTTCCCACAGACCATAATCCGGTTGGATCATATAGACGAACATTTAGTCTTCCTGCCGAATGGGACGAAAAACAGGTCTATATCCATTTTGGGGCCGTGAAATCTGCATTTTACCTGTGGGTAAACGGAGAGAAAGTGGGATACAGTCAGGGAAGCAAAACCCCGGCTGAATTTAATATCACCTCTTTTGTGAATGAAGGGGAAAATCTGATAGCAGTTGAGGTATACCGCTGGTCGGATGGTTCGTGGCTGGAGTGTCAGGATTTCTGGCGCATCAGTGGGATCGAACGCGAGGTTTATCTGGAAGCAAGACCGGATATCCACATTCATGATTATTTCTGCAAAGCCGGACTGACCAGCGATTACAGTACCGGGATGCTGGATCTGGATGTTGAGGTACGTACCCCTGGAGGCAAGGTGAAAGGATCTTATATGATCGATGCCAGTTTACTGGCTGATCAAGGAGAGAAGGTCTGGACCAAAGAAATGAAATTGCTGCAGGCTGAAAAAGGTATTATGAAGACCTCATTCTCTGACCTGATCGACAATGTGCAACTTTGGTCGGCCGAGACTCCTGAGCTCTACACCCTGGTGCTGACACTGAAGGATGAGGAAGGAAATACTCTTGAACACCTTTCATCAAAGGTGGGATTCCGTACCTCTGAAATCAAATATGGAAAGTTGTTGGTTAACGGACAGGCAGTTACTCTGAAAGGCGTGAATCGTCATGAGCATGACGAGTATGAGGGGCATGTGATCAGTGAGGAGATGATGTTGAAGGATATTGAATTAATGAAGCGGCACAATGTGAATGCAGTTCGAACCTGCCACTATCCCAACGATCCAAGGTGGTATGAGCTGTGCGATCTGTACGGACTCTACGTGATTGATGAGGCCAATATTGAATCCCATGGGATGGGCTACCGCCCGAACAAGACACTGGGAAATAATCCCCTATTTAAAAAGTCTCATCTTGACCGTACCATACGAATGGTGGAGCGTGATAAGAACCATCCTTCGATAATCATCTGGTCCCTGGGTAACGAGGCTGGCGATGGAGTCTGCTTTGATGCCACTTACGACTGGATCAAGCAGCGCGATCTGAGTCGGCCTGTACAATATGAGCGTTCAACCAACGGTAGAAACACCGATATTTTTTGTCCCATGTATATGAGGATTTATGACATGGTGAAGTATGTGGAGAGTCATCCACACAAACCCTTGATCCAGTGCGAGTATGCTCATGCTATGGGGAACAGCAACGGAAACATCATGGACTACTGGGAGGTGATCAATAAATATGAGCAGCTACAGGGTGGATTTATCTGGGACTGGGTGGATCAGGGCATTGCCCAGAAAGCCGATGACGGGACTAAGTACTGGGCATACGGGGGCGATTTTGAGCCGGAAGATGTTCATAACGACGGCACCTTCTGCCTGAACGGACTGGTCTTTCCCGACCGGAGCATTCATCCCGGTCTGATCGAAGTAAAGCGGGCCTACCAGAATGTGGATTTTGAAACGGTCCCCTTCTCAAAGGGAACTGTAAAAGTGATCAACAGACACGATTTTACCTCTTTGAAAGGATTTGATTTGAAATGGGAACTGACTGCCGATGGTGTGGTGGTAGAGTCTGGCGTGGTGGAATCGCCCGAGGTGGCTCCTGCCCAATCTGCTTATGTGGATTTGGGGATCAAAGGTGGGGTGGAAGACGCCTTAAAAGAGTACTTTCTGAACCTGGCAGTTGTCACCAGAAAGGAAGCTCCCATGGTGCCGGCAGGATACCAGGTGGCGGGCGAGCAGTTCGCTATGAATCCGGGCGCAGCCAGGGAAACAAGTCCGCTTCTTTTTACAGAGATCGGCAAGGACCATGTGGAATTTGTAGAGACCAAAACTTCCCTGACAGTGCAGTTTCCCAAAGGAGATATCCTCTTTGATATGGCTACAGGATATATCACCTCATACAGTATGGGAGGGAAGCACTTGCTTTCGGACGGGCCCAGACCCAATTTCTGGAGGGCTCCCATCGAGAACGATTTCGGAAACGGGATGGAGAAACGCTGTGCTATGTGGAAACCATTCGGAGGAGAGCTGGAGCTTCAATCCATTTTTGTTGTGGAATCGGACAGCATTGCTGCAGTGATGACTGAGTACCTCCACCCCGGAACTGGATCGAACTACAATGTGGAGTACTATTTTAATGATGGTGGAGAGATACTGGTGAAAGTGAAATTCAAGGCCTCACAGGACAACTTCCCCGAGTTGCCCCGATTTGGCATGAACATGGTAATTCCTGCGGGCTATGATCAGCTGAGGTATTTTGGAAGAGGTCCCCACGAAAACTATATCGATCGCAATCATTCCTCCCATGTTGGGCTTTACAGCAGCAGCGTGGATGAGCAGTATGTTCCATATATTTCCAATGGGGAGAACGGGAACAAGACCGAGGTGCGCTGGCTTACGTTGAGCAATAGCACGGGGCAGGGAATCAAAATCACGGGTTCGCCTACTATCGATTTTTCGGCCCTGCATTTTTCGCAGGATCAGCTGGACAGGGAAGTTAGGGATGGTGCCCATACCATCGATCTGCAGAAGTCGGAAAAGATCTTTTTGAAAGTGGACTGGAAACAGATGGGGGTCGGAGGAGATAACTCCTGGGGCGCCCGGACCCATGCCGAATATATGCTGCGGGACGGACTGATCGAGTACAGTTATGTGATTTCGCCCTTGTGAGAATATATGCTGTTTTGATGATCTGGTATTTATAATCCTTATCTTAGTTTCATGCAAAGACGTGATTTTATTAGAACAGGAGCTGTTGTCGGAGTGGCAGCAGCCCTTCCATTCCCGATTTTTGGGAAAGCTGCCAATGAGAAGGCCCGTATTGGCTTTATTGGAGTCGGACTGAGAGGCAGGAACCATCTGAACAACCTGCTGATGCGGGATGATGTAATTGTTCCGGCCATATGCGATCTCGATCCGGATGCGCTGGCTAAGAGTCAGAGACTGATAGCTAAGCATAAGCAACAGAAGGCCGAAGAATACTCTGGAAATGCCTATGCATACCGGGATATGTTGCAACGCAGCGATATGGATGGGGTGATTATCTGTACCCCCTGGTTGTGGCACACCCGCATGAGCGTCGAAGCCATGCGTGCCGGTAAGTATGCCGGTGTGGAGGTGTCAGCTGCAAATACCCTGGAGGAGTGCTGGGACCTGGTCAATACCTACGAGCAGACCGGCGTTCCGGTGATGATCATGGAGAATGTTTGTTACAGGCGGGATGTGATGGCTGTGATGCAGATGGTCCGCGAAGGATTGTTTGGAGATATGCTTCATGCCCGTTGTGGGTATCAGCATGATCTGCGGGGTGTGAAATTCAATGATGGAAAAACGGCCAATGGTCCGGGAGTGGAATTTGGCGAGAAGGGTATTTCTGAGTCCGCCTGGCGCACTGAACATTCGCTTCACCGGAACGGGGATGTCTATCCCACCCATGGCGTTGGCCCCATAGCAAATATGTTCAATATTAACAGGGGGAACCGCTTCTCTACGCTCACCTCCAGTGCCACCAAGGCTGTGGGCTTGAACCGCTATATTGTAAACCACCCCAAGGGTGGTCCGCATCACCCAAACGCCTCCCTGAAGTGGAAACAGGGCGATGTAATTACCAGCACCATCGAGACCTCCAATGGAGAGACGATCATTGTAACCCACGACTGCAATTCACCCCGACCTTATTCATTGGGGTTCAGGGTTCAGGGATCGGCGGGACTGACCGAGTTTGATTACCATACCAGGAGGATTTATGTGGAAGATGTGAGTCCGGCCCATGAGTGGGAGGAGATGGATGCTTATCTGGAGAAGTACGATCATCCATTATGGAAAAAATATGGAGAGTATGCGGCAGGTAGCGGGCATGGTGGAATGGATTTCTTTGTTGATAACGCATTTGTGGAGATTGTAAAAAGGAAACTGGAGGCTCCCATGGATGCTTATGATGCAGCCGCATGGAGTGCCATTACACCACTATCTGAGTTATCTATCGAAAACAATGGAGCTCCCCAGGACTTTCCTGATTTCACGAGGGGAAGATGGATGAAAAGGAAGCCGGTATTTGCGCTGGGCGACGATTTCTAGTCGGCTTTGATGGGGCAATCCAAACTTAAATCTGCTCTGCTGGCGATCATCTCATGTTTGCTATGGTCGACCGCATTTGCAGGAGTAAAAATCGGACTGGAGTATGCCACACCCCTGCAATTTGCCGGGACCCGTTTTTTTATAGCGGGACTGTTGGTATTTCCCCTGGCTTACAGGGTCAATCCCGGCTACTTCAGCATTGTCCGAAAGAACCTGAAACTGATCCTGCTCTTTGCCTTCCTGCAGACCTTCCTGCAATACACCATGTTCTATACGGGGATAAATATGATTCCTGCTGCCGTGGCTGCTATTTTGATTGGTTCACAGCCTTTTTTTATTGCCCTGGTGGCTCATTACATGATGCCAGGTGACCGAATGAATCTTTCAAGGTTGTTGGTGATCCTGCTGGGCATTTCAGGAGTGGTGCTGGTTAGTTTTGAGAAGGATCCGCAGTCTGCCACCGGACATATTGCTGTGGCAGGCATCTTGCTTATGCTCGGAATCAACCTGCTCTCCGGCTTTTCGAATGTACTCGTGGCACGAGAAAGGGCTATGATTCCTCCACTGGTGATCAGTTCGTCGTCCATGATGATTGGAGGCCTGGCACTCTTTATTTGCTCCATTCCCATTGAGGGTATCTCTTTCGAAGCCAGGCCACCAGTCTATTTTATATCACTGTCCTGGTTAAGCATCCTATCGGCTATTGCCATTTCCATTTGGATCACTCTTTTAAAAATGCCCGGCATCAAGGTGTCGGACCTGAATCTGTGGAAATTTCTAATTCCCTTGTTTGGAGCCCTGGTCTCCTGGTTGCTGATACCTGCCGAGCAAGCACAGGCACTTACTATCACCGGGATGTTTATGATAAGCCTTGCTCTTGTAATTTCGGCTCTGCTTAAGCGAAAAAAACATACAATCATTCAAGAAAAAGCATAACTTTATCTGATCACTTGCCATGAGAATTCGGACTGTCACATATCTGTTTCTACTAGCTGTATGTACGCTACCGAATCTTTATGCTCAGGAAGAACCACTGGCTGAAAAAGGGCTGCTCGATCTGAGCGGGTATGACTTCAACACCGATGGCCCTTTGGAGATCAGGGGCGAATTTGAGTTCTACTGGAAACAGATGCTAAATCCTGCGATAGAGGGAGATACGGGGGAGATGGTTTATTTAGACGTGCCTGGTTCCTGGATCAATCTGCGAAAAGAAAACCCCGATATAACACGCTATGGATTTGCGACCTACAGGCTGATGATTCTTTTGCCTGAAAGAATGGGAGAAGTGGCCTTTAGTGTAGAGAATGTATTTTCCGCATCTGCCTTTTTTGTAAATGGCAAAGCAATCAACTACCTGGGATTTCCCGGTGTTAACAAGTACCAGACCGTAATGCGTACCAGTCGTCCGATGATGATTGGAACTGTGAATGCACAGGAGGTGGAATTGCTGATCAGGGTCTCCAATTTTGAGAACAGGATAAGCGGTATAGCGGGTGGACTTACCATTGGAAAGGTTGACCAGATGCAGGATATACGGCAAAAGGAACTTTTCAGGGGACATTTTTTGATTGGGGCATTCCTGATTATCGGCATCTATTTCTTAGGGCTCTACCTGATACGAACAGAGCACTACAGGCTATACTTCTCAATCATATGCTTCCTTATGGCTCTGCGGGTAATGATGATCGTGGAGATCCCGGTGATCGAGAACCTGAATCTGAATGGACTTACCATGGCCCGTCTGGACTATCTGAATATTTACTTTTTTGCACCCTTCTTCATATTGATGATCCGGTCCATTTTTCCCATTGAATTTCCTCAGCTGGCTTACCGGATTTCCATGTGGATATCTTCCGTTTTTATTGTAGTTGTGGTGGTCTCACCCATCAGCCTGTTCTCATTCTCTTTACCCTTTTTCTTTGTCTTCTTCCTCCTGGTCAGCGGGGTCTTTCTCTATGTGATTATTCTGGCCTGGACGCGCGGGAGAAGTCATGCTCCTGCTTTTACCCTGGGTCTTTTGATCCTCTTTGCAGGTGCCTTGAATGATATGTTGGTTGAGATTGATGTGATCGAATCAGCTCTTGTGGTACACTACACCATGTTTATTTACCTGCTGGTCTATGTTTACATTTTTGCTGATAAGTCAAATGCCCTGCAGAAGAAAGCAAAGTTGCTTGCAGAAGAGATAAGCCAGGTGAAGAATCACCTGGAGGACCTGGTGGAGGAAAGGACTACCGAATTGCAGGCGGTATCGAACGAGCTGGAAAGCCAGAAGGAAAAGCTGGAATCGACCAATCGTGATCAGGTGGAAGCCATTAATGCCAGGAACAGGTTATTTGCAATAATAGGTCACGATGTGAGGGCCCCTATTGGTTATATCATGCAGGCCCTGCAAATGCTTATAGACAATCCCGAGATCACCGAGAAAGAAAGACAGGAATTATTGAAGATGATGGCCAGTTCGTCGGAAGTCACCTATAACCTGCTGGAGAATCTGCTTGTATGGGGGAGGTCCCAGACCGGCAAGCTAAAAGCAACGCCAGTGAGGTTTGTGTTAAAAGAGCTCATCGATGAAAGCCTGGAGCTCCTGAATATGGGTTTGAAAGAAAAGAGCCTGAAAGTTGAGGTCTTTGTAAGTGAGAGCCATATAGTGAAAGCTGACAGGGATCTGCTCTACATTGTGATCAGGAATCTGGTAAGTAATGCCATGAAATTCACTCCTGAAAAAGGGGGTATCTATATCTCCTCAAAAAAATCCAATGGGGAAGTGCAGATTTCCATCCGCGATACAGGAATCGGCATCCCTGAATCGATGCTGAGCAAACTGCTGGATCCAAAAGGGCAGGTTTCTACCAATGGTACCAGGGGTGAGAAAGGTTCCGGACTGGGATTGCAAATATGCCAGGAGATTATTCAGGCCAACGATGGCTGGATGAAAATAGAAAGCAGTAGCGGAAAAGGTACAACAATCATTATAGGCATCAAGGCTTCAGAAAAGTAAGCTTGTGATTAAATTACTAAATTTATCCACATGAGAGCAATCACAATTAAATCAGTGGAGATCCTCCAAGAGGAGGTGCAACTTGAAGTCCATTACAAATTTGGAATGGAGCAGTACACTGATTATGTTTTCAAACCGGGAGGGGGCAAAATGTATTCAGCCACCATTGTCATGGATTCCAGTGAGCATGTGATAAGCAAAGTAACTGAAGCAAGCAGTTTCTTTCCCGGACACACATTTATTCTCGACGATCTCGATATGGAGTCCAATATATCAACATCTTACCGCTTAAAGGAAGGGGAAATCCTGGAGAAGAAATTTAATATTGGCTAAGGTCGCCCAACTCTTTAATTTATTAGTTCTTTGATCTGATATTTACTTTTGAGGACCTGAGTCCTTCTGCACTTGCACTTACAACCAGGTCGCCCGGCTCACTTCCTGCCTGCAATATCAGAAGCTGTTTGCCTTTCCTGATCTCTTTTGAACTTGAACCGTATGGGGTTTGATCTGCCAGGTCGCCGTTATCGATGACCCTGATTCTCCCGTTGCCCTCCAGCTGATAGTTAACCATATGCTTACTGTGCGGGTTGAGTTCCCCGGCACTGTCCACTACACTTGTTGTAATGTGGACAATTCGCCTGCCGTTTTCCACCAATCGTTTGTCAGGATGCATGGCGAGTGCATAGGGAGAGTATGAGGTGCGCAGAGTGTCTGATATCTTCTGTTGTTTTCCCCTGTCGTCATCATAGTATGCATGGGCCACCAGTACACCTTTCTCATAGGGAACAGGGGCCTTTATTACTCCATCCGGAAATGACGCTCTCTTCAGGCTATGAATCAGCCGGCTGTTCAGTATGATATCTACTTGCCTGCAATTGGTAAAAACCACAACTTCCTTGCTTGTTGGATCGTCCTGGAAACTCCAGTGTTCCACCAGAGGAGGACCAACCCAACTGGTTTGCCAGCTGCTCAGTTGATTCAGCGAGTCTGCAAAAAGCGAGTCCTTTACTGTAAGTTTTACCATGGGATCGTCCCGGTACTGAGAAGCAATATACCAGGCATGGGGTTTGATAAATCCATTGGTTTCCATCAATCCATTTCTTAAACCACGATCTGGCCAGCCTGCCGATTCACCAAGATAGTCGATCCCGGCCCAGATAAACTGACCGGCCACAAACTCATCCATGTCGTTCCAGGAGTTGTCGGAATAATCGATTACCTGGTAATCCTCTTTTCTCTGTGTGCCATATGCTTTGGTTTCGGTGGCTATAAAAACAAGCTCAGGGTGGAGTTTATGCCAGATCCTGAATGAATCGCTGCGGTAGTTGTAGGAAACTACAGGGGAAACATGCATGAGGCTCGAAGGGACTTCAAATTCGGGATTTGAAGAGCCGGGATGAAGGGCAGCGGTGACCATTCTGCTTGAATCGATCGACAGAACAAAATCCTTCATTTTACTATACCAGGCAACTCCATCGCCAGGATTGTAGAGTTGCTCCATGGTTTCATTCCCCAGACTCCAGAGGACAACCGAGGCATGATTTCTGTCGCGACGTATAAAATTAGACAGGTCACTCTCCCAGGTTTCTTCCAGGCTCAGGTCCTCAGCGGCACCTGGCCAGGGCTGCTCCCACTTATCATACATTTCGTCGATAACCAGGAATCCCATTCTGTCGGCCAGGTCCAGTACCTCGGGGGCGTGTGGATTGTGGGCCAGCCTCAGGGCATTGACACCCAGTTCTTTCAATAGATGAAATCTTCTTTTCCAGCTTTCCAGCGGAACGGCGGCCCCAAGTTCTCCTCCATCGTGATGAAGACAAACCCCTTTCATGATAAGTTTCTCTCCGTTCAGAACAAACCCCTGGTCTGGATTGAATTCCACACTTCGAATACCATGTTCAATGGTGAGCTGATCGAGCGACTTATTCTTATCCGTCAGGTAACAGTGGACTTTGTAAAGATTGGGAGAATCGGGCGACCAAAAGCTTGGGTTCTCTATAATGAAGTTTCTTTTGGGGCGGATAAGGCCTCCCGATTCAATAAGACCTGTGCTGTTACCGTTGGCCACCAGTTTTCCACCTGGATCCACCACATCGTACCGCACTTCAAATCGTCGGCCCTTCCGGCCATTATTTTGTACTTCCAGGGAGATGTCCAGGCTGGCTTTACCCGTACTGTCGATGCTCGATGTTACAGCCTCGCCCCAGATGGACATATGTAAGGCGCTGGTAGTGATTAGTCTCACGTGCCTGTATATTCCTCCACCCGAATACCAGCGATCTGTCGGCAACTTGCTGCAATCAGTTCTGACGGCAATTACATTAAGAGTGTCGGTCCGGACCAACGCGGAAATATCATGATAGAAACTGGAGTATCCATAAACTTGTTTGCCCAGGTGTTTGCCGTTGAAGTAGACATCGGCATTCCTCATAACGCCTTCAAAGAGCAGGTAAAACTGTTCTTTGTTTTCATATTCAGAGAGGTCCAGGCTATGACGGTACCATCCAATACCTCCCGGGTAAAAGCCTCCAGCCGTTCCGGATTGATTATCTCTTTGTGCCCTTTGCTCAATCATCCAGTCGTGGGGTAGTGAAAGATACTTCCACTCGGAATCATTAAAATCAGGGCGGAATGCGCCGGAAGGATCGCCCATGGTGAATCGCCAGTTCAGATCAATGGTGGTGTTGACCCTGGGCTGGCTCTCCCTGGTTCGGTAAATGAACCAGGTTGCCAGGACAACCACTGTGCATAGTATGATCCAGTGGAATATTTTCATTTGTGGCTATTTGACTGAATCAGTTGCTCAAATCGGTTAATAAACTTGTGTATTGTATCGAAATGTCCTGCCTTCAATCTTCGGTTTACAGCAGGCTGTGAAATTCCCAGAAGCTTACTGATTTCCATCTGGTTCTTCCCGGTCAGGTTCAAAAACATTGCCTCTGCCTGTTCATCTGACCAGTCATGAATAAGTATATCCATAAAACTACAGGTCAGAGTGAACTCATCGTTCAGTTCCTTAAAGGACGATATGATGGAAATTCGCTGGTTTCGTTTCATTTCCCCGATACCTTCTGAAGCTTTCCGGAAGGCTGTTCCGTCCGATTCCCTCAAATGTTCCTGACCAAACTCCACGGGCCCGATTGCTTCACATACTCTGAGTTCTAAACGCTCCGTAAGCTCTTTGTAGGACAGGAAGCGGAAGGCACTGAAAAGCATTATGAGCGATCGCATGGAGTGCCCGGGAGAAGCAGAAAGTGCAAGAAACTCATCCATCCTGATGATCTCGTACTTGAGCCTGGCTTCTTCAGGGACCAGTCGGTTCACAGCCTGGAATGAGGCCCTGATAATGTCAGGAATCTTACTGAACTGTTCATCCGAGATCCTTGCACCAGGGGCAAGTTCTCCTGCAATAACAGCATAATGTGCCTTATTTATCATTCCGGGTTAAATAAAATATTTCTGGGTGATTCGGGTTTTATTAATTAAAAATATTAAGATCCAAAATTATAATAATATACGCTTATAATCTACGCGGGTTACATAAATGTTGCATAATGCACTGGAAGGGCTGATTTTTCGGACATGTGCAGATGTTTGAAAAACAGTTGGTTAATATAATATTTTCGGAAAGATTAGAATCATTCTGAATAAGTTCCGAAGGGCTTGAAACACCGTATATTCAGCATGATTAGTGTTATTTTTGACCAGACATGAAGAATGATATACCTAAACGCGAAGAGGATGAAACAAATATTTGGCCTTATACTTATATCTGTACTGCTTTGCGATGGAACGGCTCAGGACCCTACCAGTTGGAGAGGCCCCACCCGGGATGGAATCTACCCGGAAACAGGCTTGTTGAAGCAGTGGCCGGCCGGTGGCCCGCAGATGCTCTGGGCCTATGAAGATCTTGGACAGGGACACTCCTCTGCCATTGTCGATCAGGGCTTTGTATATACAACAGGTATGATCAATGATATGGGTTATCTTTTTAAATTCGATTTGGAAGGAAAGCTGGTATACAAAAAGGAATATGGTCCTGAATTCACTGAAAGTTTCTATGGTACCAGGGGAACACCTACCATTGTGGGTGATAAGATTTACCTCTTGAGCGGCACCGGGAAATTGCATTGTATCTATAATGAGTCGGGCGATATACTCTGGACCAAGGATCTGTTTAAGGATTTTGATGGCAAGATTATCCGATGGGGAATGAATGAAACTCCTGTGATCGATGGAGATATTATCTACATTACCCCGGGTGGTAAAAAGTTTAATATTGTTGCACTGAACCGTCATTCGGGCGATCTGATCTGGAGTTCCCCGGGGATGGGAGAACTGACAGCTTATTCGACCCCCCTGTTGTTTGTACATAATGGCAGGAAGATGCTGGCTACCCATTTTGAATCGCACCTGGTGGGTTTTGATGCCACCACAGGTGAAATGCTCTGGAACCAGCACCAGCCCAACGAGTGGTCCGTTCATCCCAATACACCCATCTATCACCAGGGAGGATTATTCTATCTGAGTGGATACGGACAGGGTGGAGGCATGCTGGAAATTGCGCCTGATGGCAACTCGGTCAACATAAAATGGACCCATAAGCTTATGGATAGTCGTATGGGCGGTGCCGTTCTGGTGGATGGATACATCTATGGATCCGGCGATAGCCGGGTGTGGACCTGTTTTGACTGGGAAACCGGAGAAGAGATGTACACTTCTAAGGAAATTGGTTTTGGCGTTTTGATTGCTGCGGATGGAATGCTCTACTGTTACAGTCAAAAGGGCGAGTTGGCCCTGGTAAAGCCTGATCCTTCAGCGTTTACCGTGATCAGCAAAACCAAGGTGGCTCTTGGATCAGAGCAGCACTGGGCACATCCGGTCATTTATGACGGTGTCCTCTATGTCAGACATGGCAAAGCGCTGATCGCTTATAAAGTAAAGTAGCGTCTCCACCCGGCGGTTTGTATTCAAAAACTTTAATTGATGAAACATAGCTGTTTATCATTGCTTTTTATGATCCTGCTGACAGGAACAGGCCTGCAGGCTCAGGACGGACAATGGCGTGGACCGCAGAGGGATGGTAAATATCCTGATACAGGATTGCTGAAAAGCTGGCCCGAAGGGGGACCGGAACTTCTTTTGAGAAAAGATGGGCTGGGCAATGGATATTCTTCGCCCCTGGTTGTGGATGAGAAGATCTATATTATGGGCGGACTGGGAACGGTTGTCTGCATGGATACCGGTTCGGGAGAGATTCTCTGGCAGAGGAATACCCACCAGGAATTTGAGGGTGAATTTCATCGCTGGGGCATGACAGAATCCCTGTTACTGACCGATAATGCAGTGATATCCACTCCAATCGATCACAATGGATCAAAGTTAATTCTGATCACCTCCAGCGAGAACCTGATGGGTGTGGATCCTGAGTGCGGGGAGGTATACTGGAAGGTAGATCTCCTGAAGTATCTTGGCGAAAGAGGTCATCGGATCAATACCAATACACCCTGGAAAGCAGGTCGGGACCCTACTGGGCCCATATGACCATTTATAAAAAGAAATTATTTGTGAGGCATGGGGAAGTTCTTTACATCTTCGAAATAGGGGAATAGGGAAATAGTTAATAGTTAGTGGCTTGAGATTGAACAGGATAAATATGGTGACCATATTGCTGGTACTGGCGGGAGTGATCTCCCTGGGCTGGTGGCTGGCCACGGACCCGGTGAGTGATTTTGTCACTACCCAGCCCGGCCTTGACAATCGTGGTGAAGGCGGAGTGGTGGCCGATATCGATATCGGGGCCGTTGGAGAGACCCTGGCCAGCCTGGAGACGGAACTTACAGAAACCTGGCCCAGGTTTCGGGGCGAGCATTTCGATAACATCAGCTCTTCCACGATTCCCCTGATAGATAAGTTTCCTGAAGAGGGACCTGATATAAAGTGGTCGGTGTCCCTGGGTGAAGGACATGCCGGTGCCGCGATCTACAAGGGAGTGGTTTACGTATTGGATTATGACGAGGAGCAGCGGGCCGATCTCTTAAGGGCTTATGCCCTGGAGAGCGGTGAGAAGCTGTGGGTGCGTGGCTATAAGATCAACCTGAAGCGGAACCACGGCATGTCGCGCACAGTACCGGCGGTCACCGAAGAGCATATCCTGACCATTGGTCCCCGCAGTCACGTGATGTGTGTGAATCGTACCGACGGGACCTTTAACTGGGGATTGAATGTGGAGAAGGAGTACGGGTCAGAAATACCACTCTGGTATACCGGTCAGTGCCCCTTGATTCATGATGGCAAAGCGATTATTGCTGCCTGTGGCACTGCCCTGATGGTGGCCCTGGATATGGAAACCGGAGAGGTGCTCTGGGAAACTCCCAATCCACATGCCTGGCTCATGTCGCACTCCTCGGTGATGCCCTTTAAGTTTGGGGGAAGGATGATGTATGTGTACAGTGCCTATGGGGGTGTTTGCGGGGTGGCAGCAGATGGTCCCGATGCAGGAGCAATCCTCTGGGAAAGCACAGCCTGGAACCACCAGGTGATTGCCCCATCGCCGGTCTGTATGCCCGATGGTAAGATTTACCTTACTGCCGGCTATGGGGCCGGAGCCATGGTGCTACAGTTATCCGCTTCCGGTGGAAGTTACAGTGTTGAGGTACTGAATGAGTATACACCTAAAGAGGGACTTGCCTGTGAACAGCAGACGCCGGTGGAGTTTAAGGGACACCTGCTGGGAATTCTTCCCAAGGATGCGGGTCCACTCCGTAACCAGCTGGTTTGCGTTCATCCCGATAATTTTAACCAGGTAGTGTGGTCTAGCGGACAGGACAAGCGTTTTGGACTGGGGCCCTATATGATTGCCGATAATAAACTCTTTATTCTTAGTGATGATGCTACACTCACCATTGCCCGGCCGGGTATCAGGGAGTACATTGAACTGGATAGTTACAGGGTGCTGGAGGGACACGATGCATGGGGACCTCTGGCCATTGCAGACGGGTACTTGGTGATGCGCGATTCCAAAACAATGGTCTGTCTCGATATAGCTGCAGACCGAAAGTAAGAACGGAAAAAAACAGCATATGAAAAAGCGAAGTTTGACAATCGTGGTGCTGGTGATCATAGTGATTATCCTGGGAGTTATTATTGTGGATTTTTTGGGTAACCGTCCCGATCGCAGGGGGGAGAATCCCTATGTGTTGGAGGTGAAGCAATACAGGGAAGTGGACCCTGAACTGATATCCCACAGAGAGATCCGGAATTTTTCTCTGGGATTGATGATTGCAAGCGATATGAGTTATTACAATCAGACTCTCTATATTTCGGGGAATTCAACACTGGCAGTAATCTCCCTGAATGGATCACAATCCACCCTGCACGAGATTCCACCCGGCGCCACCAGCCTGGAGGTGGATGATGAAAATATTTTTGTGGGTTTTGGCAGCCATGTGGCCAAATATAATCATGAAGGAGAGCTTTTGCAGCAGTGGGCTGATCTGGGGGAGCGTACCGTGATTACCAACCTGGCCATAAAAGGAGATAAGATTTTCGTAGCAGATGCAGGTAACAGGCGCATTGTGATCTTCAACAGGGAAGGTGAATTGTTGGGCCAGTTTGAAGGGAAGGTCGAATCGGATGATGCACATGGATTTATTGTACCCAGTGCTAATTTCGATCTGGCAGTAAACTGTTTTGGCGAGTTATGGGTGGTCAATCCGGGCAAACATGCCCTGGAAAACTATAGCGACGATGGCCGTTTGCGTGGTTTCTGGGAGAGACGTTCCTTCGAAATAGACGGTTTCCTGGGCTGTTGCAACCCGGCCAGGATCACCACCATGGCCGATGGATCCTTTGTAACGTGTGAGAAGGGGATGGTACGGATCAAGATTTACGATCAGTCGGGAAAACTTAAGAGCGTGGTGGCTCCTCCCGATCTTTTCAATGGAGAAGAAGGGAAGGCTCTGGAAGTATGCGCCGATGAGAACGATGTGATCTATGCATTGGATTTTGAGAAAGATATGATCAGGGTTTTTGAACCCATAGCAAAGGAACAATGAACAGGCGGAATTTTATAGATAAAACAGGCCGGGGATTTCTTCTCGGGGCGATCGCACTGCTTAGCGGGGTGCTGGTAGTACGTCGGCAAGTGGTTCAGGATGCTTCCTGTACAGCTAACTTCCAGTGTAAGAACTGCGGGAAACTGTCTGATTGTCAGCTTTCTGAGGCTGAAACAGAACGAACAGATGGATAAACAGAATAAGAGCAAGGATAAGGGTGTCAAAAGAAGAGACTTCATCAATACGGGTGTAAGACTTGCCCTTGGTGTGTCTGTGGTGGGGACCGCTGCTTTCACCCTGAAGCGCTCATCCACGGGAAAGGATTATGTCTGGCAGATCGATCCATTCAAATGTACACAGTGCGGACGTTGTGCTACCGAGTGTGTTAAGGCAGAATCGGCAGTAAAATGTGTACATGCCTATGCCCTGTGTGGTTACTGCGATCTTTGCGGTGGCTATTTCAAGCCGGGGGCCAAGCTGGAGACCGGTGCGGAGAATCAGCTCTGTCCGACCGGTGCTATCCAGCGAAAATTTATTGAGGAACCCTATTTTGAATATGTCATCGACGAGGCGCTCTGTATTGGTTGTGCTAAATGCGTAAAGGGATGTTCAGCCTTTGGAAACGGTTCCCTGCACCTTCAGATCAGGCATGATCTCTGTCTTAACTGCAACCAGTGCTCCATCGCCTCGGTTTGTCCCTCCGATGCCATCAGTCGTGTTCCGGCCGATGAACCCTATAAAATTAAAGGTGATTTCATCATTGAGAAGGAAGTTTGATATGATAAAATGGATACCCCGCATTGTACTGATTCTAATCCTGTTGACATTGCTTACCGGTAGTTTCCTGCATGCACAGCAACGTTTCCCTAAGCCTGAGTTTGATACCGGTTATGTGCAGCCCGATCCCAGCACGCCCGAACCCAGAGCCATGGCCATGGAGTATTTTGATGTGTTGGTTCTGCTGGTAGTGCTTTCCCTGGCGTCCTGGCTGGCCATTAAAAAGCGTTCGCGCCGTGGTCTGCTCTGGCTCTCTGTTTTCTCGCTGATCTATTTTGGGTTCTATCGCGATGGCTGCATCTGCTCCGTCGGAGCCATTCAGAATGTGGCACTCTCCATTTTCGATCCGGGATATGCCATCTCCATAACAGCCCTGCTCTTTTTTGTCCTTCCGCTACTCTTTGCACTCTTTTTCGGGCGCGTCTTTTGTGCTTCGGCATGTCCCCTTGGAGCCATCCAGGATCTGCTGGTGATTCACCCCATCTCCATACCCAGCTGGATTCGAAAAACCCTGGGTTTTATTCCGCTTATTTACCTTGCGCTTTCGGTACTCTTTGCTGCCACGGGCAGTGACTTTATCATCTGTCGCTACGATCCCTTTATAGGGATCTTCCGGATGGACGGTCCCTTCCTGATGATTTTCCTGGGTATGACCTTTCTCTTCCTGGGCATGTTTTATGCCAGGCCCTACTGCCGGATCTTCTGTCCCTACGGTGTTCTGCTGGGATGGATGTCAAAATTTTCGAAATGGCACATGAGCATCACCCCCTCGGAGTGCATCAAGTGCAAACTGTGCGAGGACTCCTGTCCATTCGACGCCATTGAGGTGCCCATTGAACAGAGTTACAGGGACCCGGAGGTCTCCCGAAAGAACCTGAGGAGATTTATTTTCTATATCGCTATGATTCCCCTGCTTACGCTGGCAGGTGGATGGACAGGGGCAAAATCGAATGTTTTTTTGAGCCGTGTTCATCCCGATGTCTACCTGGCCGAGCTGATGATCAGTAATCCCGAGTTAAGAGAAGATGAGGAGAACCTGGATATTCAGGCCTTCCTGGAAGCGGGGCTTACCTTTGAGCAGTTGATTGAGAAGGCCGCTGTGATACGCGAGAAATTCAGGAAAGGGGGCATGGCTATGGGTGGATTCATCGGTCTGGCACTGGGTATCACCCTGATGAACCAAGTGGTGTTCCGGCGCAGGGAAGATTACAAGCCCCATAAGGGAGATTGTTTCTCCTGTGGAAGGTGTATGGACTATTGTCCTGTGGGAAAAATAGTGAATAGTGCCTAGGGTAAAAGTTGATGGAAAAGAAATGAAAATAACAGGTAATATGGATCAGGATCAGAAAATTGTACTGACCCGCAGGGTTGTACTGATCTCCGGAACATTCAGCGCAGTGGTGGCCCTGCTGCTGATACTGAATTTCTGGCACATGAAACACAATGAGCCGCTGGAGAGTAAAACCATCGAGGCACTGGTGGAACGACTGGCCAGCGAGCCGGACAATGAGGAGCTAAAAGAGGAAATCCGCAGCTTTGACCTGCTGGCACGCAAGGCCTATTTTACGAGCCAATGGCAGGTGAAGAGCGGTACCTGGCTACTGCTTATTGGTGGTATCGTGCTGGCTGTTTCCCTGAAAATCTATACCGATTTAAGGAGCCGGATTGAGGAACCCGAAAAGGTGACTGAAGACTTGCTGAGGGCAAGGGCCAATTCACAGTACTGGTTGATGATGGCAGGAGGATTGATCCTCGGATTGTCACTGGTGGCGGGTTTCCTGACCAACGATTACCTGGAGGCTTACCAGGAGATGGGTGTGGCGACTGAGTCCGAACAGCAGGAGGGTGATGTGGAAATGATCGAATTGTTCACCGGGCAACCGGATACAACAGGTGATGCAGGTCTTGAGGTGAGTGAAACGAAAAACAGTGAAGTTGTCAGTGAGACAGGTACAGGCCAAGCTCCTGTCGAAGAGTCGCTTGCTACTGCGACAGAGATTCGTTTTAATCGCGAAGATTTTAAAAAGAACCAGGCTACCTTCCGTGGTTACATGGGACAGGGTGTTTCCTATCATAAGAATATCCCGGAGAATTGGAACGGTTCCACCGGCGAGGGCATCAAATGGAAAGTAGCTTCTTCCAGGCCGGGATACAGCTCACCGGTGATCTGGGGAGATAAGCTTTTTATCTCGGGCGGAGATACGCAGGCCAGGGTGGTGGCATGCTACAACAGGCATAACGGACAACTACTCTGGGAGAAGGAGGTATCCGGGATACAGGGATCTCCGGCAGCGCCGCCCCGGGTCACCGACGATACGGGACTGGCGGCTCCAACCATGTCGGTTGATGGTAACAGGGTATATGCCATATTTGCCACTGGCGACGTGGTGGCCTTTGATATGAATGGCAAACAGGTGTGGGGTCGCAATCTTGGAGTTCCCAATAACCATTATGGGCACTCATCATCGCTCCAGGTCTGGGACAACAAGGTGATTGTTCAGTACGATACCAATTCGTCGGGAAGAATGCTGGCCCTTAATACATCAACGGGTGAGACCATCTGGGATGTGGAGCGACCGGTGCACATTTCATGGGCATCTCCGGTTCTGATCGATGTGGAAGGAAAGATCCAGGTGGTTACCACGGCAGATCCCTATGTATCGGGACATGATCTGGAAACTGGTGCTGAAATCTGGAAGGTGGAGGCCATGATGGGTGAAGTTGGTGCCTCTGTTGCCTATGGGAACGGACTGGTATTTGCCACCAACGAGTATGCCCGGCTGGTAGCTATGGAGCCTAAAGCGGGTGCGGAGTTTACCTGGGAGGACGATGAGTACCTTGCCGAGGCATCCAGTCCGGTTGCATACAATGGCCTGCTCTATACAGCCACCAGTTACGGGGTGCTGGTCTGTTACGATGCTCTTACAGGAGAGAAGAAATTTGAAAAAGAATTTAACAATGGCTTCTATTCTTCACCCATGATAGCAGATGGAAAGCTCTATATCGTCGATATGCGCGGTGTGACTCATATCCTGAAGGCCGATGCCAGCGGAACCATTATTGCCGAGCCGGAGATGGGTGAAGGGGGGTATGCCGTACCTGCTTTTGCAGATGGATTAATTTACCTGAGGGGGGAATCGAACTTGTATTGTATTGGGAAATAGTGGAAGTTGAGATAAAAGATATAAATGCGATAGTGCAGGAGCTGGGAGTAGCACAGCATGCTGTGATTCCAGTACTGCAGGCCATCCAGGAGAAGTACAACTATCTGCCTGAGGAGGCGTTGCGCAGGGTATGTGAGATTTCCGAAATCACACCGGCTCAGATTGTGGGTGTGGCCAGCTTCTACTCGCAATTCAGGTTTACACCGGCCGGTCAGCATATAATAAAGGTGTGTGTGGGAACCGCCTGTCATGTTAAAGGAGCCGGACTGGTATATGACGCCATGAAACGGGAACTGGAACTGGGTGAGGGTAAGGATACCACTGCTTCGGGGAAGTATACCATTGAGAAGGTTAACTGCCTGGGATGTTGCACCCTGGCACCGGTGGTTCAGATCGACCATGTTACCTACGGACATGTAAACACCTCCCAGGTGGCCAAAGTTCTGACCGATTTTGAGACTCTGAAGGGCGACTCGGGAAAGAAAAAATACAGATTGGCTGATGGCAGTGAGGTGAAAGGTGAGATACGGATCGGACTGGGCTCCTGTTGTGTGGCAAGTGGAAGTGATGAGATCAGGGATGCGGTAAAGGATACCATCGACCGGAAGGGACTAAATGTAAAACTGAAGCATGTGGGCTGTGTGGGCATGTGTCATCAGGTTCCACTGGTGGAGATTGTTCCGGCCAACGGGGAGTCCACCCTTTATTCAAAGGTAAAGGCGGCCGATGTGGATCAGATCGTACAAGAGCACTTTCAACCCGAAGGGTTCCTGAAAAGAATCTCCCATAAACTGCTGAATATGGCCGATACTATCAGGGACGATAGTCGCTGGATGGGAGTGGACCGCTATTCTCTGGATGTGCGGGAGAAACATGTATCCCTCTTCCTGGATAAGCAGATTCCCATGGCCACCGAGTTTCGTGGAATCATCAATCCCATCGATGTGGAGGAGTATAAGAGTCGGAATGGATTTAAAGGACTCTCCCGGGTACTGAAAGAGATGAAACCTGCCGAGGTGGTCGGGGAGATTATCGATAGTGGCATACGTGGCCGCGGTGGTGGTGGCTTTCCTTCCGGAATCAAATGGAAGATGGTGGCCCGGCAGCCTGGTCCCACAAAATACGTAATCTGTAATGGCGATGAGGGCGACCCGGGTGCCTTTATGGACCGGATGCTTCTTGAGTCTTACCCCTACCGGATTATTGAAGGGATGGTTGCAGCAGGCTATGCCATTGGTGCCTCTGAAGGCATCCTGTATATCAGGGCAGAATATCCCCTGGCGGTGACACGTGTATTGCAGGCACTGGATATCTGCAGGGAGCAGGGTTATCTTGGAAAAAATATTATGGGTAGCGGTTTTGACTTCGATCTAAGTGTTTACCAGGGTGCAGGAGCCTTTGTCTGTGGGGAGGAGACCGCATTGATGGAATCCATTGAGGGGAAACGTGGTTTCCCCAGGATCAGGCCACCCTATCCTGCAGTGAAAGGCCTGTGGGGAGCTCCCACACTGATAAACAATACAGAGACCTTTGCCCAGATTTCCTATATAATGAAGAACGGTGCCTCCGCCTTTAACAGGGTAGGAACCAAGTTGTCGCGGGGAACCAAGGTTTTTGCACTGGCCGGAAAGGTGGCCCGTGGCGGACTCATCGAGGTGCCCATGGGAATGACCATTCGCGAGGTGGTGGAAGAGATCGGAGGCGGTGTGGCCAATGGCCGGAAATTTAAAGCGGTACAGATCGGCGGACCTTCCGGAGGTTGTGTGCCGTCGTGGAAGTCAGATACACCTATTGATTTTGAATCGCTTAAGGAGGTTGGAGCCATGATGGGCAGCGGGGGACTGGTGGTGCTGGATGATACGGACTGCATGGTGGATATTGCCCGCTACTTTCTCACCTTCACCCAGAACGAATCCTGTGGCAAATGCAGCTTCGGACGCATTGGCACCAAGCGGATGCTGGAGATCCTGGAAAAGCTTACCACCGGGAAAGGGACCGAAAAAGATCTGGAGAACCTGGAGGAGCTGGCGCATTGGACCAAGAAGGGAAGCCTGTGTGCCTTATGCGGAACGGCACCCAATCCCATTCTCTCCACCCTGGAATATTTCAGGGACGAGTATGAGGCCCATATCAGGGGGGAGTGTCCGGCCGGAAAGTGCAAGCACCTGATCAAGTATGAAATTACGGATGATTGTATCGGCTGCACCCTTTGCGCTCAGGACTGCCCGGTGGATGCTATCGCCTTCAAACCTCATGAGAAGCATGAGGTGGACAATGAATTGTGTATTCAATGTGATGGTTGCAGGCAGGTATGTCCCGAAAATGCGGTAATAGTTAGATAGGGAAATAGTGGTTAAAATAAAGATCGATAACAGGGAAATAGTGGCAGCCGAAGGCAGCGTGCTGATGGAGGTGATCAGGGACATGGGCATCGAGGTGCCTTCCATGTGTTACCTGAAGGAAGTCGAAAGTTTCACCTCCTGCATGCTATGTGTAGTGAAGGATCGAAAGAGCGGGAAAATCCTGCCTTCCTGTTCGCTTGAGGCAGTGGAGGGCATGGATATTATCTCCATGGACGACGAGGTGAGGGAGGCACGAAAAAGTGCCCTTGAACTGCTGCTGAGCGAACATGTGGGCGATTGCGAGGCCCCCTGCCAGCTTACCTGTCCGGCCCATATGGATATTCCCCTGATGAACCGTCTGCTGGCTGAAGGAAAGTTCCATGAGGCTCTGGTGGTGGTGAAAAAAGATATTGCTCTTCCATCGGTTCTTGGCAGAATTTGTCCGGCCCCCTGCGAGGGAGCCTGTCGGCGAAAGTCCATCGATCAGGCGGTCTCCATCTGTCTGCTAAAACGCTTTGCAGGGGATCATGACCTGGAGGCTGATATGTCATGGATGCCCATTCCGGCAAGCAGTAGTGGAAAGAAGGTAAGTGTGATTGGTGCTGGACCGGCCGGACTGGCTGCAGCGTACCAGCTGGAACTGATGGGGCATCACTGCCTTGTCATCGACCGTAATAAAATTGCGGGTGGCAGCCTTAGAAAAGAGGTCTCCCCGGAGGAACTTCCTCCGGTGGTTCTAAAGCGGGAAATTGAGCATATTGCAGCACTTGGTGTGGAATTCAGGCTTGGATCGGAGGTGGATGCCAAACAGTTCCTGGAACTTCAGAAGAGCAGCGATGCCATTGTGGTGGCCACAGGAAAAGGAGAAAGCGGAGTTGGAGCCTGGGGATTGCCCATGCATCCCAAGGGTGTGGAAGTCCATGGGAAGACATACCGGGTGGGCGACACAGCCGTTTTTGTGGTGGGTAGCGCCCTGAAACCGTCCAAACTGGCCATCCGGGCATTGGGACAGGGCAAGGAAGCTGCATTCAGTGTGGATCAGTTTCTGAAAGGGCAAGCGGTTACAGGGGAACCCAGGCTTTTTAATTCCCGGTTTGGCAAACTGGATCGGGCCGAGTATGCTGAATATCTAAAAGAATCGAAGGAAGGGGAACGCCTGGAACCGGCACAAAAAGGTGAGGGCCTGACTGCGGAACAGGTAATGGAGGAGGCTGCACGATGCCTGCATTGCGATTGCCGCGATTTGAAAAACTGCAGGCTCAGGCTCTATTCAGATGCCTATGGTGCCGATCAGAAGCGATTCAAATCTGAAGTTCGTCAGCTCTGCACCAAACAGGTGCAACACAAGGAGGTGATTTACGAGCCTTCCAAGTGTATCAAGTGCGGGATCTGTGTCAGGCTCACCGAAAAATATAAAGAGGATTTTGGTTTCACCTTTATTGGCAGGGGCTTTGATGTGGTAGTTGGAGTGCCTTTTAATGAGAGCACGGCCGAGGGTCTTAAGAAAGTGGCCCTGGAGGTAGCCGATGCATGTCCCACCGGTGCCATCAGTCGAAAAATTGAAAGCTTGTAACTATGTCCATAAAAAAAACATTCATCCGGCTTGTACTGGCCTCTGTGATTATTCCAGGAGCGTGGACCAGTACCCGGGCCCAGTCAGGCAGCTGCTGGGGAAACTTCAGGGGCGATGCGAAACTAAGCGGGGTGAGCCAGTCGAAGCTTCCCTCAAAGCCTACTATGTTATGGAATTTCAATGCCCAGGATGGAATCAAGGCCTCACCGGTAGTGTGTGACGGAGTGCTTGTGGTGGGCACCCTGGAAGGAATCCTCTATGGAATTAATACCGATGGAACCCTGAAGTGGAAGATCGATACCGAATACAGCATTGAGGCCCCGGCCATGATTGTGGACGGGGTGGTCTATGTGGGGAACCTGGATGGTACGCTCTATGCCGTCGATCTGCAAAGCGGTGCCGTCCGATGGACCTACCAGACCGAGAATATGATTATGGGATCACCTTCCTTTTATAGGAAAGGAACGCAAAAAGTGATCCTGGTGGGCAGCTATGACTATTACCTGCACGGGATTGATCCGGCTACAGGGAAGGGGCTTTGGAAGTACGAGACCGATAACTTCATTAATGGTTCCTGTGCGCTCTATAGCGGAATGGCAGTTTTCGGAGGATGCGACGGCTTTATCCATATGGTGGATGTGTTGACGGGGAAGGTTAAAAGCAGTATGTCAATTTCCACCTATGTGGCCAGTTCGGCCTGTATAGACCGCGACTATGCCTATGTCGGGGATTACGATGGACGGTTCCTGGCTGTGGACCTTTTGGGTGAAAAGGTAAAATGGGTATTTGAGAACAAGGAGGCCAACCTGCCCTTTATCGGATCGCCGGCCATTTACGGGGATCATGTATTTATCGGAAACCGTGATAAATTCGTTTATTGTCTGAACAAAAAGGATGGAAAGCTGGTCTGGAAGTATAACACCGGCGGGAGGGTCGATGCCTCGCCTGTAGTTGTGGGAAACAGCTTACTGGTTGCCAGTATGCGGGGCGACCTGTTTCTCCTGAACCGGAAGAACGGGAAGCTGTTGTGGACCTATGAACTGGGGACCGCTGTTTATGCCAATGGGGCCGTTTTGGATAACAGGATTTATATAGCAGGCGATGACGGCCGGGTTTATTGTTTTGGAAAGAAGTAGAAAGGATATGGAATGAATATAATGCACATCATCCCCGGTTCCGGGGGGAGTTTTTATTGCGGGAACTGTCTGCGCGACTCCAAATACGTTGAGGCACTACGAAAATCTGATCATAAGGTGGTGAAGCTGCCCATGTACCTGCCTCTGTTTGCCGATGAGCACGATCTGAGCAGGGAGGTTCCGGTCTTTTACGGGGCCATCAGTATTTACCTGAAGCAGCTCTTTCCCATCTTCAGAAAAGCCCCGGGATGGGTCGACCGTGCCCTTAACTCCAGGCCCATGCTGAAACTGGCTTCCAAATTTGCGGGTTCTACCCGTGCCAGGGGACTGGAAGAAATGACCGTTTCTATGTTGCTGGGAGAAGAGGGGCAGCAGCAGGATGAACTGCAGAAGATGGTCGACTGGATCGTGGAGAATTGTGCTCCCGATGTGATCCACCTATCCAATGCCCTCTTGCTTGGACTGGCTCAGCAACTGGGTGAACGCATGCATGTTCCCGTGATCTGTTCATTGCAGGACGAAGATGTGTGGGTCGATGTAATGAAGCCTTCAGCAGCAGAGAGTGTATGGAAACTGATGTCCAACAAGGCAGACCATGTGGCAAAATTTATTTCTGTGAGCGATTTCTATGCCGGGGTGATGAAGAAGAAAATGTCACTGCCGGCAGAGAAGGTGGACTCCGTACATGTCGGGGTGGACCCGGCCGACTATAACTTCAAAGCGGTATCGGAGAAGAAGCGAAACATAGGCTTTGTATCCCGCATGTGTTTTGAAAACGGCCTGGATATCCTGGTGGATGCCTTTTTCCTTTTGAAGCAGAAGGAGGAATATGCTGATGTGAACCTGGTACTCACTGGAGGATCCACCGGCGATGATAAAAAATATCTGTCTGATATACGGGCTCAGATCAGGGAACATGGCTTACAGGATCAGGTAGAGTTTCATGACGATTTTGAGGAGCAGGGGCTCAGGGACTATTTCGAAAAGGTAGCTGTGGTATCAGTGCCGGTCCGCAATGGAGAGGCATTTGGCATTTACCTGCTGGAGTGCATGGCCTCGGGAATTCCCGTGGTACAGCCTGCTCTGGGTGCGTTCCCCGAGATTATTGAATTCGCCGGAGGAGGAGTGATCTATAAGGAGAACAGCCCGGAGGCGCTGGCGCATTCGCTGGAGAAATTACTTGCGGATCCGAAGGAGATGGATCGACTGAGCAAAGCCGGGAAAGAAGGAGTGGAGAATCATTTCCATATCAATATGCAGGCCAAAAGAATGGTGGAGGTTTATGAGAGTGCTATTCAAACCAATAAGCAAAAGGATTAAAACAGGATTATCATGCTGCTGTCTCTTGAACATATTAACAAAGGTTTTGGCAAGCAGGGCGATTTGTCTTATCGCCCGGTGTTGAACGATCTTTCCCTGCAACTTGAAGAGGGAGAGAGTATGGCCATTTTGGGACCTTCCGGTTCGGGCAAAACCACCCTGCTGAACCTGGTGGGCGGACTCGATACTCCCGATGAGGGGAGAGTAAATTTTCGGGGGGAGGATATTACAGGTTACTCCCCTGAAGAGATCGATCTGTACAGAAACAGGCAGATTGGTTTCGTGTTCCAGTTTCACCATTTGCTTCCACAGTGTACGCTGTTGGAAAATGTATTGATTCCCACACTTGTACAATCGGATAAATTGTCCCGGGAAAAGAGTGCCGAACGGGCAAAAACGCTGATGAAAAGGGTGGGCATCTGGGAATTCAAAAACAAACTGCCCGGGATCCTGTCGGGTGGAGAATGCCAGCGTGCGGCAGTGGTCAGGGCCATGATCAATGCTCCTTCCATCCTGTTGGCCGACGAACCAACCGGGGCCCTTGACAGCGATAATGTGGAGGTGATGGCCGACTTGCTGCTGGAACTGAACAGGTCGGATGGCCTGACCCTGATGGTGGTGACCCACTCCATCGAACTGGCCCGGAGAATGGGCAGAACCCTTGAGATACGGAGCGGTAAACTACAACAGATCTGACCTTTCCTGAGCGCCACATGACCATCCTTCGATTCATAAGAAACAACCTTATTTTTTATGCCAGGAAGAACCTGCTGCTTGCCTTTGGTGTGGCCATCAGTGGTGCTGTGCTTACCGGTGCCCTGGTGGTAGGCGACTCGGTGGAGTACAGTTTGAACCGTATTGTGGAACATCGCCTTGGAGAAATCACCCATGTGATGAAGGCAGGCGACCGTTATTTTACCCGGGAGTTTTCAGAGCGGATGGAGAAACAATTGCAGATCCCCGTGGCCTCCATTTTACTACAGGAGGGAAGTGCTGTAGCCGATGGAGGAGAAAGACGTATCAATCATATCCGGGTACTGGGTGTGGAACCTGGTTTTGATGGGATGGCAGGAACCTCAGCTTACTACGGTAGCCTGTCGGGCGATTCGATTATTATCAGCCGAAATCTGGCAAACAGGCTCAGTGTGGAAGCCGGTGATGAGCTGCTGCTCCGCATCGAAAAAGCAAGCCTGATCCCCCTGAATGCCCCCTTTGTCTCCGATGCCGAGAGCGTGGTTACCATGCGGGCCACTGTCAGGGGAGTTGCAGATGACCGGGAGCTTGGACGTTTTAATCTGAAGGTTTCCCAGACCGCACCTTTTAACATTTTCATCTCCCTGGAACGACTGGAAGAACTGATGGATTTTTCTGGCAGGGTGAATGTTCTGCTATTCCAGGCAGATGAGCAGAGCGGAAGAGATGAGATCCGGGAAAAGATCCGGGGGGCTCTGGATGAGCAGTTTTCCGCTGCCGATGCAGGATTGAAACTGGAAGTGTTGGAGGAGGCCGGGCAATTGGAAGTTACCAGCGACCGGGTCTTTATCGATGATATTCTGGCAGAGGCCCTTTTTAATGTGAATGTTCCCGGTGAACTTGTATTTAGCAGTGATGAGATCCAGGCTCCTGAGGAAATTCAGGCTTCTGATAGGATCCAGGCTCCGGAGGGAATCCTGACCTACTTTGTGAACCGGATCGAATCGGCATCCGGTGCCGCACCCTACTCATTTGTTTCCACGCTTCCTTCACAGCTTCTGAAGCCCGATCAGATGATCATTAATGAGTGGCTGGCAGAAGATCTTTCGGCCCATGTGGGGGACACCCTGCAACTCAGCTATTTTGTGGTAGGTCCCTTACGTGAACTTACCGATACTACAGTAAGCCTGCTGGTCCATTCCATCGTTTCCATGGAGGGAAGGTATGGAGACCCAGAGCTGATGCCGGATTTGCCCGGACTCTCCGATGCAGGCAACTGTCGCGACTGGGAGACCGGGGTACCCATAGCCCTGGAGAGTATCAGGGACAAGGATGAAGATTACTGGGACCAGTACGGGGGAATTCCCAAGGCTTTTATCTCCGTGGATAGGGGCGAGGAGCTCTGGAAGAACCGTTTTGGGACCTACACCTCATTTCGTTATACCCTTGACTTTGGTCGTGCCGATGCCGGGGAGGGAGTGTTCATGGCATCGTTTGAGAGTTCTCTGATGTCTCAGATCGATCCTTCCATGCTGGGATTTACCCTGGAGACTACCCGGGCCAAAGGCTATGAGGCAGCCCATGGAGGTGTAGATTTCAGCCAGTTGTTCGGGGGACTCAGTTTCTTCCTGCTGGTGGCCGGGATACTGCTGAGTGTCTTGCTTTTTCTTCTGAATTTGGAGAGCAGGGGAGAGCAGTTAAAAACGCTGGTGGTAATGGGGATACCACTGAAAATGATACGTCGCATTGTTCTGGGAGAGAGCATGCTTGTGGCCCTGGTGGGTTCTCTGGCGGGCGTGCTGCTCGCAGTTGTCTATAACAAACTGGTATTCATAGCCCTGAACGGAGTATGGAGCGGGGTGGTCCGAACAGAGATGATGCATATGGATATCCGGATTTCCACCCTGGTGACAGGACTGCTATTTACCCTGCTGATCGCTTTTCTGGCAATCTGGTTCCCCTTGAACCGAAACCTGAACCGCCATATCAGTGCACATAAGAAGCAGGGGTCAGCCAGAGTGGAATTGGATCATAAGGGTTTGGGTTTAAAACGAGTTATTATTTCCCGCAGGATCGTTTCCTGGCTGTTTATTATTACCGGGGCAGCTGCCTTTGGATTGATTGCCTCGCAGCTGTTGGGGACGGAGATAGTTAATGTACGCCTGTTTTTTGCTGCCGGGGGACTCCTGCTGGTGTCGGCGGTGCTCTTTTTTCACTGGCTGCTCTCACGTTCCTCTTCAGAGAAGGAAGGCCTTTTGGACCTGCAAGTGTTGAGTATGAAAAATGCACGCAGGAACCTGAGCCGTAGCATGAGCATTGTGATCCTTTTTGCCATAGGGGCCTTTCTGGTGATCTCCACCGGGAGCAATCGAAAGGACCTCTTTTCCAATGCGGAAGATGCCTCCAGCGGGACCGGGGGATTCCTCTATTACGCAGAATCCACCGCACCGGTGCTCAGGCAGCTGAATGATCCTGATGTGCAGTATGAATATGGATTGAGCGAAGGCTACTCCTTTGTACAGCTCAGGAAGGCTGATGGTGATGATGCCAGCTGTCTGAACCTGAATAAAATAGTAAACCCCCAGGTTCTTGGCGTGGTACCCCGGATGCTGGATGGAAGATTTTCCTTTGTGACCCGCACTTCATACCTGGATGAGGCCCATCCCTGGCTCTCCCTCCAGCAGGACTTGCCGGGGGGACTGATCCCTGCCATTGCCGATGAGACGGTTATTAAATGGGGACTGGGACTGGCCGTGGGCGATACGCTTCACTATACCAATTCCAACGGGGAGCAGATGAAGCTCCTGTTGATCGGGGGACTGGCCCCTTCGATTTTCCAGGGCAATGTGCTGATTGCCGAAAAGCGCTTCCTGGAGCAGTTCCCGGAGAGCAGTGGCACCCATGTGATTCTGGTGGACGGGGCGATTGCTGATACCGCAATGATCCAATCGGAGCTTGGACGGGGAATGCGTGACCTGGGTTGGGATATGGAACTTACGGCCCTGCGGCTGGCAGAATTTAACTCGGTAACCAATGCCTATCTCTCCATCTTCATGGTGCTTGGTGCTCTTGGATTGCTGGTGGGGACCTTCGGACTGGTAGTGGTGCTTTGGAGAAGCGTAATGGAGCGCAGCCGGGAGATTGCCCTGTTAAAGGCAGTGGGATATGGTCGGAAAGAGATCCGTCGCCTGGTGGTACGTGAATACATGATACTACTGCTTATGGGTATTGGAACCGGATTTCTTAGCGCTGTTGTGGCTACTCTGCCCTCCATTCTTAATGCCCATACGGAAACCTCTTTCAGATCCATCCTGATCTGGCTGGTGGTCCTGGTGGCCAATGGATGGTTCTGGATCCACCTGGTAAGTCGCTCTGCTCTTCAAAACGAATCCATCTATACCGCGCTCAGGAGCGAGTAAACCTAATTCCTTCTCTGCAGCGCCTGCACTCAGACTACTGAATCCATTGATCCGGTAGAAGGTGTTTCTGACATAGCTCTCACGGTTGCCCCGGTCCTTGTTGCTGCTGCGGGAAAAGGCCGCTTCTCAATGCTGAAAAGTACTGACCAGCCCAGGTCATTTACCTTTTCTGAGGCGATCTTCTGCCACTGTCCATCGTGTCGAAGCTCCAGCCTTACCGTACGCGTTTCATCCGGATAAAGGGGATACAACTGCGCACTTAACTTCAGCATACCTGAGGAGACGGTATAGAGCCCGAAAGCCACCACTTTGTCGCGCTCCACTTTCACATCATGAATGGGATTTGGGGCACGATTCCACCAGTCGTTTGTACAGATGGTGTCGAGATCCGTAAAAGGGGCCAGCACGGGAGGCTCCATTCAAATGTAGCAGTTCGGAAAGAGAATCCCCAAAAATAATGAATGTGTTCATAACTGGGGAAGATGTGGATAAAGTGCTGACCAGTAAAGAGAAACTATTTCTATCTTTGAGCAAGAATTATATAAAAATATTATCTCATATTTCCAATCAACTAACACTGTACAAATGAAAAAGCAATTATTTCCTCAAGTCCTGCTTATGGCAGTTGCAACAATGTTCCTGGTATCATGCAATACGGGTACAAAATCTTCGGCCGACAAAGAGGCGCCAGCCACCGAAGAAGTCACTCCTGATTTTCAGATTTCACTGGCCCAGTGGTCGCTGCATCGCAGCTATTTCGGGGGCGCGATTGAGGACTGGCAGGAGTTTGGCAGGCTGCTGATGGAAGAACCTGACTCATTGCTGCAGGGTGATATCGATCCCATGGATTTCCCAAAAGTGGCTGCCGGATATGGAATCAACTGCATTGAGCTGGTGAATACCTTCTATTTCAGCAAGGCCAATGATATGGATTACTGGACTGCATTTAAGAAGAATTGTGAAGAGGCAGGAGTGACCGTGGGACTGATTATGTGCGATGCCCTGGGTAATTTCGGAGATGCCGATCCCGAGATGCGTATGGCCACTGTGGAGAATCATAAGCCATGGGTAGATGTGGCTGCCTTCCTGGGAGCCAAGACCGTTCGTGTAAATGCTGCGGGAGACGGGACTGCCGAAGAGGTGGCTGCCAATGCCGTGGACGGAATCTCTAAACTGGGAGAATATGCAGCTACAAAAGGAATCAATATCGTTGTGGAGAATCATGGCGGTTATTCTTCCGATGGAAAATGGCTCTCCGGGGTAATGGAGAAGATAGGCATGGACAATGTGGGGACCCTTCCTGACTTTGGTAACTTCTACGACTATGACAGATATCTGGGCATTGAAGAGCTGATGCCCTATGCAAAGGGGGTAAGTGCCAAATCACATGTATTTGATGCAGAAGGGAATGAGACCGAGTCTGATTTCCTGCGGATTATGAAGATCGTCAAGGCCTCTGGTTTCAAAGGGTATGTGGGCATCGAGTATGAAGGTCCTGAACTTTCAGAGGACGAAGGCATCAAGGCAACCAAAGCACTGCTCGAGAAGGTTATAGCCGAGCTGTAGGTGAATCTGATGGATCAAAATGAGTCCATCGCCTTTTTCATGCCTTCGGTGGTGGTGTAATATTTTACGATCATATTGGGAATTTCCCACAGGGGAAGGGTGCCACTGGATAAGTAGTCCAGAAACTTTTCAGTGACCTGTCCGAAGTGTGCCTCATGACCCACTTTGTACTGCTCAGGAATCTCCAGGAGCCAGGTGTGCTTATCTGAGGACATAGTTAATCTCCCCGTTGCTGTAGACCCTCAGTGTATCATTTTGTACATCCTTGCCAAGATAATCGGGGTAAGTTTCGAGCCCGGTTACCTCTTTAAACATATCGGGCGAAAGGTCAGTGGTCCACCGTTTCGCAGAATGGATCTGAACATCTTCCTTTTTCAGCACCACTTCGGGGAAGGCTTGCCACTGAACCAGGTCCACCAGGTGTGTGGTCACATCCACAATCCCTTCTCCCGGGCGGTGGCAAAAGCCTCCTCCAGCATGGAGAATTTTTCGGGCGAGATTACCATGGGTTTGTCAGCCAGTACATGAATGCCTGCCTGGATGCTTCTCAGGATGTATTCGGTTTTTTTTGAATTGTTGCCTGAAACCACCATCACATTGCCCCTGCGTTCCGATAGCATCTTCTCCAGGAAATCCGCTCCTGTATAGACTTGCTCTTCCCAGGCTGTTGGATCAGCTTCCCTGCCATTGTAATCGCTGATGCGCTTCAGGTAACTTTTTACCTCGGGCCCATCGGGGGCATATACATATACATTCCGGTCGACTTTTTCATACATGGACTGCTGCACCAGGGAGGCATGAAAATGTCCCGGATCCAGGTTTATCAGTTTTATTTTTCCTTCAAGAGGTGTAAACATGGGTGCTTGATTTTGCGTACAGGAAGAAAGCAAGAGCAGGAGCAGGCCTGCTGAAAATAGCCGGAATTTTAGCATGGATGTTTTTTTGAATCAGATTACAATACATGGTTGGTGCCATGTAAGCGGGTACCGGCATGGGAATTTCATCGTTCCCACCCGGATCGCCTGGCAGTCCGATCTCAATTTTTTCCAGCTCGCCGATGCGGCCGTTGCGTACCAGTTCGCAAGCATTATGGAATTGTGGCCAGGGCCTTGTACCGCGCTGCTGGCTCCCCTGCTGGAAGATCCTGCCGGTGCGGTGGACGATGTCGCTCATCTGACGCCCTTCAGCGATGGTAAGCGAAGCCGGCTTTTGAAGGTAGATATCCTTGCCTGCAAGTGCAGCCTCAATGGCCGCCCGGGCATGCCAGTGGTCCGGGGTAGAGATAATTACCGCATCGATGCTCTTGTCCTGCAGCATCTCCCGGTAGTCCTGGTAGACCGCCACATTCACATAATCTTTTTTCCCATTATTGGCATAAAACTCCTCGATCCATTGTTTACCCATACGCGCACGGTTCAGATCCACATCGGCCACTGCCACACCAAGGGTCACATCGTGACGCAGGGTCTCAGGAAGGTCGTGTGTTTTCGCAATGCGCCCGAAACCAATCTGCCCGACCCGGATCTTGTTGGAAGGGGCATTTTTCCCCAGGACGTGCGAGGGGATGATGGTGGGAACCACGATGATTCCGGCGGTGGCAGCAGTGCTGCTCTTAAGGAAGTCTCTTCTTTGCATATTATATAAATCTTATTGAAAGTTAAGCCAGTATTGTTCTGCAGTTTCAGTGGAGAGGGGGCCATCAAAAACCACCATCCTGTATCTCAGTGTGTAGGTCTTTCCGTGTTCCAATAGCCACTCATGGTGGCGGATTGGGCAGAATTCAAAAAAAGCGTTCTCTTTTCCATTGTTGCTGTCGGGAGGCCACATCCGCATGGGTTCGGGGTGGGCCTGGTTTTCGGGGTGACTTAGGAAGAGGATGCCGGATCTTCCTTCGGGGACCGACGATTCGCCCTCGATAATCACCCACCGGGCATGTGTTGCATCTGCATTGGACCAGTTCTTTCCTTCGGAGGTGAGTACGGAGCAGTTAGAGGGGTTCCACCTTTCGGTAGCCCTATAGCCAAGTCCTCCACCATAGCGGTATGCTTCCAGCGTAATCCCACTCTCCAGGGGAGTGCTCAGGGTGGTAAGCAGGTCGACCATGTAGGCTGCGCCCTCCAGGTTCTGGACGGTGATCTTCCAGTTTTCATCCATAGCCACCCCTTCGCTTCCGTCCTTCTTATAATAGATATGCTCCTGTCTTACACTGAATCCTGCCAGATTCTTTTCCTCTATCTTTTCGAGATACTCTGCAAAACGAACGGTTCCCTGCCGGTCTGCCAGGTTCCAGAAATCAACCTTATAATCCCCAAAACGGGTCCTGGTCCACGGATTCCAGATGCCATAGTGGTGCCAGTGATCGGGTGGCTGAATCCGGGTGAGTCGCTCCCCGCCCGGAGACCAGAGCGGGTGGATGTAGGCGGACCGTTTGTAGACCGAATCCACCCCTTCCGGGGGGTAGGTCTCTTTGTTAACATAAGTAAGCACCGGCTGATCGCCTATGAAGATGGTGGTTTCGTGATCGTTGGCTGACAGCCTGGGGCCTTTCAGGTCGGGCTGATGCTGGTTCGCATTGGGAATAGCGAACTGGGTGGTGAGCAGCAGGAGGGTGAGTTGCAGGATCATTGCTTAGGCCTGAGGGGTGAATGTTTGAACAGTTTCAATAAATGTAGCTATATTTTCAGAAGGGACACCAGGGGGCATGCCGCCGCCGCAGGAGAAGATTACCCGGGAGAGATCGTCCATTCCATTCAGCAGGTCCAGGGTGGCCGCCTTCACTTCTTCGGCCGATCCCCGGGCCAGCACATCCCTGGGAGGAATGTCCCCCAGCATGGTGACCTGGTTATGGGTCAGCTGCTTCAACTGGTTCAGGTCGGTATCAAAGCCCATGTTAAAGAGGTTGATCCCCATCTCGGGCAGGTAGTGCACCGACTCCATGCAGTTGGCATCGTTGTGGAGGAACTTCACCGACAGATCGCGGTCGTAGAGTTTTTTAAAATAGGGGAGCCCAAACTCCACAAACTGCTCCTCGCTGATAAAGCCTATGATATCATCCAGCATCAGGATCCCGTCGATGGAGGGAAAAAGTTTTGCCTGGTGGTCGTGAAAGCCGACCAGGTAGTCGGTGATCTTCCGGATCAGCAGGTGGCTCTCTTCCGGGTGGGTCATCAGGGCCATCATAAATTCGGTGGCGCCCATGAGATAGGAGGCGATGTTCAGGGGTCCGCGCGATACGGAGAAGCGGATCTGGTGGCCTGCCTGCTCCATAAGAGGCTGAGTCAGTCTGAGCCGGTTTAGCATCAGGGGGCCCAGTCCGTCCTTCACAGGGTTCGGGGCCTCCAGGGAGGCAATCTCTTCGGGCGATTTAATGTTGGCAAAGGCATGGGGAAACTCGTTTTGCGGAAAGGTCGATCACGGCTTTCAGTTCGGCCCATTGTTTATCTGTCATCTTCTGGGTAGTTGAAATAAGGATTAAATAAGCTTTTTTTGGTTTTTAGTTGATTAAAAAGCAATACCCAGTTCCAGGAAACGCTTGTTTCTTCCGAAAATGCAGGTAAGATGTTGAGGGACTATGAAAAAAGATTCAGTGGGTGTATCTGAAGCCAGGCATGAAAGGAATAATAGCAAGAAGGCCTTCTTCATCAGGTGAGTTTTACTGGATTTCGATCTGGTATTTGTTCAGTAGTCCCACCACCGAAGGCAGCGAGAATTTAGCTCCCCTGATCCGGTTCGATTCAGGATCGAAGGAGTAGTTAAGGGCAGAGGTGAAATCGGCCCGCTCCAGGTTGCTGTGATCGAAGGCAGCATTGAGCAGGTCGCACTCATCAAAAATGGTGTTTCTCAGATCGGTCTCGGTGAAATCCACCTCCCGAAGTGAGTTGTGGAGAAATACGGTGTGATTCAATTTCACCTGGTAGAAGGACGAGTGATCGAGCTGACAGTTTTCAAAACGTACCGTCAATCCAAGCTGGTCACAATTTTCAAAATGTAGTCCCAGCATTTTGCATTCCTTGAAGGCGGTCTCGTGGAAGGAGCTATTTAAAACCTTAACATTGCTCAGATCGCAGCCGATAAAGGTGCAATCCATAAAGCGGATTCCCGAAAGATCGGAGCCTGCAAAATTGCAGTCCCTGAAGTTACAAGTATCGTATTCGCCCTTTGACAGGAGCGTTTCCGTATAATCCTGCTTGTTAAAAAGTTGTTGCTCTATATAGTCTGGATTCATAAGATGTAAGATACGATCTGCCCCTGAGAATAGAAAATAACATCGTGATTATCTACCAGGCCTGGCATACCAGGCTATGGATGTCAGGATAAGTGCTTCACCAGTTCCGCAGATCCACCAGGGAAATCGGTGGGGAACATAAGAGGTGGCTTGCTCAAGCACTTCGGGGTTTTTCAACTGCAACATTTCAAAGAGGGAGAAGTGTGTAAGCATATGCTGAGAATAGTCAAAAATGAACCCAAAGATCAGAATCAGCGAGCCCAGGATCAGTCCCGCCCAGATCTTGCGCGGAATGCGGCTTTCCTTCCCGCGTTCAGCCCGAATCAGAATCACCATGGCCAGCAGAATCATGGTCAGCGATACCAGCACAGGTGAGAGCACCGGTCCTGTCCAGGTGGTAGGGATCAGAAAGAGCACATCCCAGGTCATCAGCGATTGGGGCCAGCCCAGCAGCAACCAGAGGAAAACATAGTAGAAGATATCCCAGATGGCAAAGCTGTAGATGAACCAGGCAAAACCGGTGCTGAATCGGCCGCGGGCGGACAGGATGCCGATTGTAACAAGCATGATCATGGTGGCCAGCTCCCGGAAGAGTTCGGTAAGGGCCAGCTTGGTGGGAATGGGGGAGAGGGGAAAGTTAAATCCGCCCGGGTAGAGAATCTCCCGCATATAGACCACCACTGCGCTTTCCAGGAAGCCCATGGCGATGGCAAAGGCGGTGATGGTGATAAGAAGTCCGCGCAGTTTCATGCTCAATATTACATAAAACGGACACTTAAATCCAGTCCGGTGCGATCTTTTTCTTTGACTTCAAAGGGATTGATTGCATTTGGAATTGCATACGCCTCCCTTTGATTCGGAAATAACTGAAGTTTCTGTCAGAAACCGAGTGGAGGATATTGAAGAAGACTGCAGAAAAACATAGGGTTCAGGCGGCTGACTTCAAGAGTATATTACCGGGAAAATTACCACAGGAAATATCCCGACAGATTAGGAGACTTCGTGAGCGAAACCTATTGATGCCGGAGCTTCCAGGTTCCAGGAAATATGTCATAAATCTTAAGAGCAATTTGTTCCGACAGGCTGTTATGCAAGCCCTTGATCGGGAAAGTTTCTTGCCCTAATCAATACATCAGTCAGCCACTGCGATGATCTCCAGGGTGCCTGCGGACTGATTGTTGCTGAAGGTAAACGGAATCTCTCCTTTTAATTTTCCGATACTGAAATTCAAGACCGACTTCTCGCTGTTGAGGCTCTGGGCATTTTATCGGGAGAGCCAGGCGGGCAAAACGCCCGGTTCAATATCAAAAATCGAAGAGCCCAGCAGCCAGGTGACCAGGACCACCACCAGGATACCAAGCATGTTCAGAGCAAAACCCGTGCGCACCATGGTAGATATGTTGATACGATTGGTGCCAAAAATAATGGCATTGGGAGGCGTGGCTGTGGGTAGCATAAAGGCCAGTGAGGAAGCGAGGGTGGCAGGAATCATCAGGAGCAAGGGGTTGTTCCCGCTGCTGATGGCCAGACTGGCAAAGACCGGCAGGAGCATTTGTGTTGAGGCCACATTGGAAGTGAGTTCGGTAAGGAAGGACATCAGGGCCACTACCGCCAGCAGGATCAGGTAGGGATGTACCTCATGGGTCCATAGCAGCTGCTCCCCGAACCAGATGGCCAGTCCGCTCGACTGAAACCCCAGGGCCAGGGCAAAGCCTCCTCCAAACAGTAATACAATGTTCCAGGGGATCCGCTGGGCCGTCTTCCAGTCCATGATGCGTTCTTTCCGCTCCTTCCCTGCAGGAATCATAAAAAGGATGAGGGAAATAAATATGGCCACGGTGCCATCGTTGATATAGGCAGGTGTTTTAAACAGTTGAGCCCATCCGGGGATGGAGAAAGCGTTGAAGGTGATTCCTGTCCGGGTGATCCAGAGCAGCGCCAGGGTCAGGAAGAGCACCAGGACTATGCGCTCCTCACGGCTTGATTTCCCCAGCTCCCGGTAGGCCTTTTTGAAATGATCACGGTCGACCTCTTCCCACTTCTCTGAAGGCTTAAACTTCAGGTGAATGACCAACCAGACCATTATCAGCATCACCACTGAAATGGGAAGAGCAAAGACCATCCAACTTGTAAAGGAGATCTCCGGTGCTCCCGGGTAGAGGAGGGTGAGTATGCGCGGGCAGACCAGATTGGTGGGGGAGCCCACCAGCGTGGCCATACCCCCGATGGAGGCTGCGTATGCGATGGCCAGGAAGAGTCCGGTGGCGTAACGGCTAATGGATTTTCCGGAGAGGCTTTCCTCCAGGCTTACTACGATGGACATTACAATGGGGATCATCATCATGGTGGTGGCCGTGTTGGAGATCCACATGGAGAGGAAGGCCGATGTGGCCATAAATCCCAACAGGATCCGTCCTGGGCTTACACCAATCAGCAATAGCAATTTCAGGGCGATCCGGCGATGCAGGTTCCATCGCTCCATGGCCAGCGCCATCATAAATCCTCCAACGTACACAAAGATAATGTGATTCATATAGACCTCCGAGACGGCCTTTCCATCCAGCACTCCCAAGGCGGGGAAAAGAACCAGGGGGACCAGCGCTGTTACAGCCAGGGGGATGGTTTCGGTGACCCACCAGATGGCCATCAGAGCAGCCACAGCCATGGTGGCTGTCACTTCCGGCTTGCCTGGTTCAAGTTCTGTAAAAAGAATAATAAGAAGAAAGGCTGTGATGCCCAGGAAAAATCCTATGTATTTTTTTTGCATTGCGGGGATATGCTTATACAATTATACTAAGATATTGACGAAGTGCCTAGGTTTATTTGGAAAGCTTGCCAGGTACAATTATCCCGTGTGGGTGTATTTCATCCCTATGTTCTTTCATCCGTCCCCTTTTTTTTTAGTCTGAATAATTCTGAAATACTTTTATTTGAAATTCTAAATTACTCATCATGAAGATTTTACTGGTAAGCCCGGCCTATCCTGATACCTACTGGAGTTTCAGACATGCCTTGAAGTTTGTTTCCAAAAAAGCCGCCAGCCCCCCCCTGGGGCTGCTTACTATTGCTTCCATGCTACCCGCCTCCTGGGAGCGCAAACTGGTGGATCTGAATATACGTACCCTGAAGGATTCGGAGATCCGTTGGGCCGATTATGTGTTTATCGGTGCCATGTCGGTTCAGTCAGCCTCGGCCCGGCAAGTGCTTGAAAAGTGCAAACAGCTGAATACAAAAATGGTAGCCGGCGGTCCACTCTTTACGGCCGATCCCGATTCATGGTCGGATATCGACTACCTGGTACTCAACGAGGCGGAAATTACCCTGCCGCTCTTCCTGGATGATCTTGAGAGCGGTCGCCCGAAGAAATTATACCGGACCGACGAATTTGCGGATATTGGAAGTTCGCCTCCGCCCGATTATTCACTGATCAGGACCTCTAATTATGCCCAACTGAGCCTGCAGTACTCCAGGGGCTGTCCCCACGACTGTGATTTTTGTGAGATCACCGCCCTGCTGGGACGGAAAGTCCGTTTGAAGTCGACCCTCCAGATTATCGAAGAGCTGGAGATCATCTATCAGACCGGTTTCCGTGGCAATGTTTTTTTTGTGGATGACAATTTCATCGGAAACAGAAAGCGGCTGAAGCAGGAACTTCTTCCGGCAATCACCGCCTGGAACCGTGCCCATAAAAATCCCTATACCTATACTACCGAAGCCTCCATTGATCTTTCCGACGATGCTGAACTGATGAGTGCCATGGCCCTGGCAAGTTTCGAAAAGGTCTTTGTGGGGATTGAAACTCCCGACGAAGTTTGCCTGAAGGAGTGCAACAAGCGGCTGAATGTGGAGCGTAACCTGCTTGAGAGCGTGGGACTTATCCAATCGGCTGGCATCGAAGTTACGGCAGGCTTTATTGTAGGATTTGACAACGATACCCCCACCATCTTCCAGCGCCAGATCGACTTTATCCAGCAGAGCGGCATCATTACTGCCATGGTGGGATTGTTAAATGCACCCAGCCGTACCAGGCTATACAAGCGGCTAAAGGAGGAGGGAAGGATTCTGTGGACCCATGAAGGTGACAATACCAACTATTCCATGAATTTCATTCCCAGGATGAATAAGGAGGTATTGCTGGAGGGCTACCAAAAGATTGTAGGCAGCATCTATTCCAGCAAAGCCTACAATGAGCGACTGAAATCATTCTTGAAAAATTTCAAACCACGCGTAGCAAGCCGAAAGCGAATCAATATGGAAAATATCATTGCGCTGCTTCGATCGGTTCTCTACTTAGGCATCCTGGACAAAAGCAGAAAGGATTACTGGAAACTGGTGTTCTGGAGCCTGGGCAAGAGACCTGATTTGCTGCCTCTGGCTGTTACCTACAGCATATACGGCTACCACTTCAGGAAGGTGTACCGGATCAATTGAGGGGGTTTGGGATGGCATAATAATTGTGGCCCAGAATAGTGCTATTCCAACTGCCAACCAAGCCGACCATTGAGAACTTCTCTAGCAATTTCCCTGTTTTTACTGATCAACAAAGAGACTACGGAGAAGAAGTATGATGAACGAACAGTGGGTGATCATGGGTCTGCAATGAATATTCTCTCGTACTTATTGCTGGATTCAGTACTAAAGGGAAATATAGAATTCCCTATCGAAGTATAATAACGATAGGTCTTTAACAGAGTAAATCATGGAATCTGATTCGTTTTTTATTGAGGAGGTGGAAGTCGTCGCCAAGGAAGGCTTTCTGAGAATTCCCCGGTTTTTAGTACATGAAACTGTTTCTCCACCAAAGCAGGGTGATGCAATCATTTGAATCTATGCAAATGATTGCATCACTGCTGTTTTTGGAAAATAGCATGGTATTGAAATATTAATTTCGAGATCTATAAATATTTCCACGACTCAATACTCTGCTTTCAAGAAAGAGCTATGCGGTCACGGAGATAAATCTGCCGAGTATCATTAAATCAAGAGACCCGTGTTTTTCACCGGGGTCTTTTTTTATATTTGCTTAACCCAAGCTAACTCAAGCCTTATGAAACGCATTTTTCCCATCCTCATCCTGGCGGCCTTCCTGGCGGCCTTCCTGGCTGCCTGTACCAGTAATCCCAAACCCGCCGATACCGTGGCCACTGAAGAGGGCACCCAGGCCGATAAAATGGAATGGTGGCGCGATGCACGATTTGGCATGTTTATCCACTGGGGCCTGTACGCCATCCCCGCCGGGGAGTACCAGGGGGAGCCTACACCCCATAATAATGCTGAGTGGATTATGGACCACATGGACATTCCCATTGCCGAGTACGAGAAATTTGCCGGGCAGTTTAACCCGATCAGCTTTGATGCGGACCAGTGGGTCAGCATCGCAAAAGATGCCGGGATGAAGTATATCATAATCACCTCCAAGCACCATGATGGATTCTGTCTCTGGGATTCTGAGCTAAGTGATTATGATGTTATGGATGCTACGCCCTTTAAGCGGGATATCCTTGAAGAACTGGCTGAAGCCTGCGATAAACAGGGAATTACACTGGGATTCTATCATTCCATCATGGACTGGCACCACCCACAGGCCCAGTCCATCTGGGAACCCAACTACAACAAGGGGCGGAAGGACACTGTAGGGAATCCTGAATTCCCGCTCTACTTTGAAAATTACCTGAAGCCTCAGGTAAAGGAGCTGATGGAAAAGTACCCGACGCGGGTGATCTGGTTCGATGGCGAATGGATTCCGGCCTATACCACAGAGATGGGCAAGGAAATGTATGATTTTATCACTGAGATGGATCCGGAGATGATTGTGAACAACCGGGTGGACAAGGGCCGCCAGGGCATGGCCGGGATGAATGCCAATGGCAATTTTGCAGGCGATTTCGGTACCCCGGAGCAGGAGATTCCCGATACAGGTCTGGAAGGGGAGGACTGGGAGTCCTGCATGACCATGAACGATACCTGGGGTTTCAAGAAAAGCGACCTGAACTGGAAATCGGATACCGTATTGATCCGGAACCTGGTGGATATCGCATCCAAGGGCGGCAACTTTCTGCTGAATGTGGGTCCCACCGCCGAGGGACTGATTCCTGCTGCCAGTATAGAACGCCTGATGGTCATGGGCAACTGGATGAAGTTAAACGGCGAGGCCATTTACGGAACTCAGGCAAGTCCCTATGCCAAACCGGACTGGGGCCGTTATACCCGAAAAGCAGGGAAGGTTTATGTTCATGTCTTCCACTGGCCGGCCGATGGAAAGCTGCTGGTGGAAAGCGGTGAGCAATCCTTTGAGACAGCCCACCTGCTGGATGGTAAAGAGGAACTGGCTATGGAGCGTGTCACAAACGGCATGCTAATTGATGTGCCTGCCGCTGCCCCTGACGGGATTGCCTCTGTGCTGGTGCTGGAATAGGAAGTGCTCAATGAATGTCCAGGTAGTCCATCACGGCCCTGTCGCCCTTTAGCGCATGGGCGGGCAGGGGATAGCCTGCATCAAATACCTTTAACTGCTCAGGCTCCAGGATGGTGACAAAGTCCTCCTGATATCCATTGTCATAGGGCATGGCACCCATATTCAGTTGCAGGTGGTGGCCCAGGAAGTTGTATACAGCCGCGCGTTTGGAGGGGCCATAGTCGTGTTTCTCCAGGGGCAGGTGCACATTTTCCACCCGGTTTTCAGCATTGTAAAGAGCGTAGACATCCTGGATGTAAGGAAACTCTACGCGCGGCGTATTGCGGGTCCAGTCAGCTCCGTTTGAAACCAGCAACAGGGGGCGAGGTGCGCAGAGCGCTGCAATCTCCACATCGGGTCTGGAGAGCAGGTATTCCAGCACCCGTCCACTGTTGTAGGTCTGCAATACCAGGGCAATGTTCTCCACCATATAGCCATCCATTTCCCGGCGGTGATGGATAACTGCATGGAACTGTCCTTCAATTTCGGGCATTTTCTTCAGTTGCATTCCATGGATGATTCCCTGTCTTATAATGTCGGCACGGGATTCCCACGATTCCAGGTCGTGCCAGGTTGAACGGAACTCCTTCATCATCAGGTTGGCCTCAGGTTTATATAAAGTGAAGTTAAAGACATGCATTCAAGATAGCAAAAATGTCAACGTCTTGATCCCTGTGAGCTCATGAAGCTTTGAAGAAAAGTGTGTACGTACACATGTTTTACTTGGAGGGAAAAGGATTTTGTTCTACTTTTGCAACATAGCAAGATCAAGAGATAAGTCTAAAACGCAGAATATCAAATAGTAACAGGTAATGGAGATCAATGTCTTTAAAACAAAAGAACAACTGGGTTCGGTAGCTGCAGCTAAGGGGGCCGGATTTATCAGGGACGCCATAAGGAAAAAGGGCCATGCAAGTATTATTGTTGCCACCGGGGCCTCTCAGTTCGAAATGTTAGGTGCATTGATCAAAGAGGAGATTGACTGGAGCCGGGTTAGCGCGTTTCACCTGGACGAGTATGTGGGGATCCCCCTGACTCACCCGGCATCGTTTCGGAAATACCTGAAAGAGCGTTTTGTGGATCTGGTGTCTCTTAAAGAATTTCACTACATCGACGGAGAGACTGATCCTTCTGAAGAAATTGAGCGATTAAACACTTTGATTGCTCAGCATGATATTGATGTGGCATTCATCGGAATTGGCGAGAATGGCCACCTGGCCTTTAACGATCCACCTGCCGATCTTGAAACAGAAGAGCCCTATTTGGAAGTTCATCTGGACCAGGCATGCCGTCAGCAACAATGTAACGAGGGGTGGTTCCCAACTCCTGGGGAGGTGCCCGAAAGGGCCATCAGCATGTCGGTGAACCATATTTTGAAATCAAATGCCATTATCTGTACCGTTCCTGGTGAGCGGAAGGCAGAGGCCATTAAAAGGACCCTGGAGAAAGGCATCCGGGCGGAAGTTCCGGCATCAGCACTAAGATCGCACGATGCGGTTTATTTGTACCTGGACCATTACTCATCGTCCATGCTTCCCAAGCTATAAGGGAAGGTTCTCCCTGGTATAGATCATCAGGTTCATCATCTGTTTCTTCTGGATGGCCTCTTTGTAGGTGAGGCTCCTGATCATGGACTCCACAGCCAGGTAACCCTGCCTGCGGGCCTCCTCTTCAATCAGGAAATCGATGGTTTCATCCCTGACACAATTAATATTCCTGGGGATCAGGTCATGGCCGATTAGCAGGGGTTTGGGTTCCGGCCTGAACTTCTTCAGGCTGCCTGCAATCTTATATACCCTGGAGCCGGTCACATAGATGGCATGCGGATTTTCTTTGCCAAGCAAGGCTTCAATCTGCTCGTCCACCGCCTTCTGAGTGCCGGCATCATTCATATCAATGGTCCGGAATGAATAATTTTCTTGCAGCTGTTTATCGGCAAAGTAATTCATAAAGCCAATCTCCCTGGCCAGCAGGGCATAGCTCTGGTTGGGTGAGCTGGCAAGATTGATGGTCCAGACCTTTTTCCTTCCGGTGATATACCTGGTCATCTGGTGAATCAGCTTGGCTACGGTGAGTCCCGACTGAACCGGATCCTTCCCGATAAAAGAGAGGGATGGAGTTCCATGGATATCCGAATCGATGAGAATGAAAGGTTTGTTGTTCTGGAAGAAGGAGCGCACCAAACGGACGCTCTCTTTATAGGTGGCCGGGTTCAGTATGATTCCATCGATTTCCTCTGAAATCATTTTCATTCCTTCCCTGTAATATTTTTCCGCGCTGTTGTATGTGAACCAGCGCGCCTCGATGTTGTAACCTTGTTCGTTATAGCGCTCAATGGCCTCATCAATGCCCAGGCGGGGTAATTCCCAGTACTCACCTTTTTTGTATGAGGGCAGGAGAATGCCCAGGATAAGGGTATGCTTACTGGCCAGCACCCTGGCATTCACATTGGGTTTGTAGTCCAGCTCCTTTATAATCTGAAGGATTCGTTCCCTCACAGGCTCTGAGACCTTTCCGCGATTATGAATGACACGATCCACTGTTCCGATGGAGCAGCCTGCCTTCTCGGCTATATCCTTGATCCTGATGTGTGTTCCGTTTGCCATCACAATTCAACTCTTCAAAAGTATGCAAAAAATCAGATTTTACAAATAGTGTGTCCGCACACACGTTTCTTTTGCCCGATGTGAAAAATATCATATATTTGTCCCTGTTGAGTTTCTATATCAAGCATTTTTTGTAATTTATTTTATATGTCCAGAGTAAGAGTCAGAGCTGTTGTAGCTAAAGTGTTGTTGGTCCTGCTGATGTTTTGTATCCCGGCAGAACTTGCTGCACAAACGAGGGGAAGTTTGAAAGGACACCTGACGGACGCACAGAGCGGGGAACCCCTGATGTTTGCCAACGTGGCATTAAAAGGAACCACCACGGGTACAGTGACTGATACCGAAGGAAACTATCAGATGAATAACATCAAACCGGGAACCTACACCCTTATATTTAGCTATATCTCATATGCCACAATTGAGCAGGAATTTACTATAGGGGCAGGAGAAACTAAGGTGATTGATGGCATCCTGTTGGTGGAGTCGATCATGGGTGAGGAGGCAGTGGTGACTGCCATGATGCGTGGACAAACTGCAGCCATATCTCAGCAGGTGAACTCCAATACCATTGTGAATGTGGTTTCCAAGGAAAAGATTATGGAGTTGCCCGATCAGAATGCCGCAGAGACTGTGGCCCGGCTTCCGGGAGTTTCCCTGGTGCGTGATGGGGGTGAAGGAACCAAAGTGACCCTGCGGGGGATGGCGCCACGCTTCAATTCCATTACAATCGACGGGGAAAGGATTCCTTCCACCTCGGACCAGGACCGCTCGGTGGATCTGAGTATGTTCTCCACCGATGCCCTGGCGGGGATCGAATTTTATAAGGCCCTGCTTCCCGATATGGATGGGGATGCCATCGGGGGACAAATTAATTTTACCTCCCGGACCGCTTCAGGTGGGTTCCATGGCAATGCCAGGGCCCAGACCGGATACAATATGCTATCCAAAAACTTTGGTCAGTACAAAGGAAGCGTCTTCTTTGAAAACAGGTTCTTTGACAATAAGCTGGGCATCATTGTGGGCGGTGGAATGCAGCGGGCCGACCGGAGTGCAGAAGGGTACACCGGGGGCTTTGCAACAGAATCGGGCAAGGACGCTGATGGCAATACCATCTTTACTGTAAGTAAATTTAATCTGACCGATAAACAGGAGACACGTTACCGCTACAATGCCAATACTACGATCGACCTGAGATTGAAAAACGGATCGATCATGTTCAGCAGTAACTTCGGACAGACCAACCGGGAAGAGATTCGGCGCAGGCGCCGTTACCGGGTCGATGCCTCATACCAGGAGCATGATTTCAGGGAACGGCACTCCGATAACCTGGTGGTCTCTAACCGTCTCAGCGGAAAACACCTGCTCTTTGAGCGGCTGGAGGTGGACTGGGCGGGATCTTATTCCCTTTCAAAGAACAAGAAGCCCTTTGTCAGCACCATGCGTTTCAGGGAACTGGGAGCCTTCAACCTGAGTCCCGAGTTTACCTATCAGGATATTGTGAGTTCAGCAAAAAATAATCTGGATGCCACCTGGCTGAAGGACGCCTATTTTGACACTTACGATGTAAAGGATGATAACTATGCCGTTCAACTCAATACAAAGCTTCCTTTTACAGCAGGGAACTGGATGAAGGGATATGTGAAAGCGGGCGGGAAATACCGTCATAATTACAGGGTTAATGATATCAACAGGATCTGGACACAGCATTTCGTGGGGCAGGAAATCCTTGCCGATGGAAGGGAAAATCCTGACTGGGATATTGATTATTCGAATAATTACATCCTGATGAGTAGTTTCCAGGACGATTATTATGCAGATAATTTTGGAAGATTCTTTGATCAGACCTATTATATGGGACCAGGTCAGGAACAGGTAAACGGTCCCCTTATCAGTGCAGGAAGGGTGGAAACTTTCCGGAACGACTATGCAGATTACTATGTGGTGGATGCCACTAAGGACCTGAGCGATTATGAGGCCGGAGAGGATATTACTGCAGGATACGGAATGACCGGTTTAACGCTGTTCGACAGGCTTGATATTATTGCCGGTGTCCGCTACGAGAGAACACAGAACTCCTACAAGAGTATTTTTGGATCCCCCAAAGTGGATGAAGACGGAAATGTTCAGAATGTGACTGGTCTGGTCGACACTGTGGGAAACCGTGTTACCGAACACTGGCTGCCTATGGTACACCTGAAGGTGGACATGACAGAATGGGCCAATCTGCGCCTGGCTGTGACAAAAACACTGAGCCGACCCAATTTTTTCAGTCTGGTTCCCTGGGAACTTATCAATTGGGGTGAAGGATTTGCAGAGCGCGGGGAGCCAAACCTTCAGAGCATGAGTGCCTGGAATTACGATGCCATTCTCTCCATGTACGGGAAATTCGGACTCTTCACGCTGGGTGGTTTTTACAAGGAGGTGGAGAACATCGATTACACCCTGACTTCCAGAATATTTGATCCGGCCGATCCCATCTACGGGCTGAATCTGACCAGGCCTGTCAATGGGGAGGGAGTCTCTACCATAATTGGCTTTGAGATCGATTTGCAGTCCAACTTACGGTTTTTACCCTCACCATTTAATGGCATTGTGGTATCGGCCAATTACACCCACCTGCAATCGGAAACCCTTTTTCCCATTTCGATTGTTGAGGAGATGGATGAATTCCCCTTTACTTCTACTGTGATCGATACTGTACGGACTGGGAGTATGCCGGGACAGGTGGACAATCTCATCAACCTTTCTCTTGGGTATGAACGGGGTGGTTTTAGTGCCCGTCTCTCTATGATATACCAGGGAGTGAGTCTTTTTGTGGATGAAGAGGCCGAAATGGGCCACCTGGCCCCCAGTGTGGGAATCACCGCTGAGAAAGATAATTTTGTGGCTGCAACAACCCGCTGGGACCTGGTAGTAAAGCAGAAAATCAAGGATCACTTCCAGATCTTTCTGTATGTGAACAATATAAGCAATGTGAAAGAGAATACTTTCCTTGCCGGATCGGTCCAGAACCTGGTGACCAGCAGTTTTGTGTACGGGACAAGGGTGGACCTTGGTTTGACTTACAAATTTTGAAATGATAATAACTACTACTAACTTTATTTTTAACCAAAAACACAATTTATTATGAAGAAAATCTACAATGCATTTGGATTTATCTTTCTGTTGTTGGCTTTTATGGCCATGAATCTCAACGGACAGACTCGTTATGTGGACGTCCTCCCAGGTCTCGGCACACTGACCGACACCATCAAGGGTGATACCACCGCTCTGGGAGAGCGGATCGATCCTGAAAATACCATTTACCGCCTTCAGCGTGGCGACCAGGCCTATTACGGACTTTACGGTTCAATTTCAAACAAGGGCTATCCCCTTACCATTGTGGCTGCGGATGGCGATGGTGCCAGGCCCTTCCTTCAGCCCAGGGTGGAGGATGGTGAATCCTCAAGGGCCTTCCGTCCAAAAGGGGATATTACCCTGAAAGGACTTCATGTGACCAATCTGGATAACCTGGGTGGACTGAACGACCGGATACTCCGCTGTGATGATGATGGTATTCGTGTTACACTGGACGAATGCTGGTTCGATCAAACCAGCCAGTCATTCATCCGTGTGGATGATCCTGATATGAGCTTTTTCATCACCAACTGCGTGGTGAGTAACATTGGAGAGCCTGTAAGTCCTGACAATGGCCGGGGGATTGACGACCGTGGCAATGACATTGATACTATTGTGATCGAGAATTGCACCTTCTTTAACCTGACCAGCCGGGTGATCAGGGATGATGGCGGTATCATTAAGTATGCCAAGTTTAACAACAATACCATGGTCAACGTGGCCCAGATGGGTATTACTTTTGGTCCCATCGACTCCCTGATTGTGACCAATAACATTTCCATGAATGCCGGTTTCCTGCCAAAGGATGATGACAATACCGAATGGTATGTCTTTGGTGCTGACTCCATTGATGGTGTTGCACCTTACGTGCTTTTCACCAACAACAGCGCCTACCTGGATACCAGCATGATTGTTAATTATCTGAACGATACCCTCACCGTTACACCAATCTTTAATCCCACTCTGGCAGCGGCAGTTGCTGCAGCAGGTAACGAGGATGACAATGAAAACTGGATTTTCAAGTTTATAGACGGTCCCCCCTTCAATGATTCAATTCTTATGTATGAATACGATCCCGCCTATGCACTTGGTACCGCTCCGGGATGGGTGGTTCCAGAACTTCCTGCCGATGGGAACGGACTCTATCATACCGATGTTTATTACGACTTTGGATGGGCCCATACACTGGCTCTGACCGGTGCTACAGATGGAGGTCAGCTGGGCGACCGTAACTGGACCGCTTCCAGTACTGTTGGTGTGAAGCCTTTCCTGAAAGAAGGAGTTGAGCTATCCGTATATCCCATGCCAGTTCAGAACCAGGTCACCATCAGCTTCGAGCTGAAGGCCGCTGCCCAGGTTCAGATGGAGGTGTACAGCCTCACCGGACAGCGTGTTGCTCAGGTGATCAATACACAGTATCCTGCTGGCGTTCACCAGTACAGCTGGAATGCAGAGATGCTTGAGACTGGAATGTATTTGCTTCGCATGAAAGCCGGAACAAATGCTTCTACTGTTAAAATGATTGTACAATAAGGGTTATGTAAATAAGAAAAGACCGCTCCGGAATTTTTCCTGGGCGGTCTTTTTTAATGAAATCCCCAACTAGAAACATCGTGTATTTATGATCCGTCTTTCTATTGTATGGCTTACAGGACTAATATTGCTATTACAGGCAGGCTGCAAAAGTTCCATCAGTGAATCAACAGCTGACCCATGGGTCAGGGCGGATGAAATCCTAAAGCAAATCCAGGAGCCTGTGATCCCACAGGCGCAATTTAAGCTCTCAGATTATGGTGGAGCGGGTGATGGCATAGCCGATAATAAAGCGGCCTTTGATAGTGTCATTGAAGCCTGTGAAGCGGCAGGCGGAGGAAGCATCATTGTGGAAGCGGGCCACTACCTGGTGAAGGGACCCATTCATCTGAAGAGTTCTATGAACCTCCACCTGGAGGAAGGGGCAAAGCTGCTCTTTGGCAATGATCCGGAGGATTACCTTCCGGTGGTACTTACCAGCTGGGAAGGGACCCGCTGTTATAACTTCTCGCCCTTTATATATGCCTTTCGGGCTAGAGATGTGGCCATCACCGGCAAAGGGGAAATTGATGGAAACGCTTCGGAGAGCTGGAATAGCTGGAAGCAACTTCAGGATCCTGATAAGAAGCTGATTCGAAAGATGAATAATCAGGAGGTCCCGCTGGAAGCACGGATCTTTGGGGATGGTCACTACCTGCGCCCACAACTGGTGCAGTTCTACGAATGTGAGCATATTCTGGTGGAGGATGTGAAGGTTACAGACTCGCCTTTCTGGTGCCTGCACTTTGTTTATTCAAAAGATATTACGGTTCGGGGACTCACTTACGAGGCCTTTAACTTCAACAATGATGGCATCGACCCCGAATCCAGTTCCAACATACTGATTGAGGGAGTCACCTTCAACAATGCCGACGACAACATTGCCATCAAGGCAGGACGCGACCTGGAGGCCCGCACCCTGGGTATTCCCTCCAGAAATATCGTGATACGCGATTGTAAATTTAAGGGCTACAATGCCATCGCCGTGGGCAGCGAAATGTCAGGAGGCGTGCATGAAGTGTTTGTTGAAAATTGTTCGTATGCAGGAAAGGTGATCTATGGCATCTACCTGAAGGGGAACCGGGACCGGGGCGGTATGGTTCATGATATTTACGCCAGGAATATTCTCTTTGATACTACCCGGGCGACAATAATTATCGATTCCAACTACAAAAACCAGGGGAGCTGTTGTCCCCCTTTATTTAAGAACATATTCATCGAAAATATCACCGCTACCCATGCCACCGATTATGGCATCTTTTTAAAGGGATCACCACAAAAACATCTCGACTCCATCTTTATCAGCGATGTGGAAATCGGATCGGCAACTGTAGCGATCGACACAAGTTATACAGACTACCTGGAAATGAAGAATGTGAGGATTGGTACTGAGTTATATGATCAGATAAAAAAGTAATTGAATGAATATCTACAAGAAAATAGGTCTGTTTCTGACCTCCATTGCACCCGGACTCTTTCTGATCGGCTATAACATCGGAACCGGTAGTATTACCACCATGGCCTCTTCGGGAGCTGCCTACGGACTCACCATGATCTGGCCCCTGCTGCTATCCTGCATATTCACCTATTTTCTGATTATGCTATTCGGGCGCTATACCTCCATTACCGGGCTTACCATACTAACCACCTTCCGAAAGTATTTCGGGGTGGGGATTACTGTCTTTGTATTGATCTCCCTGCTTATCAGCGAGTGGGTCAGCTGCATGGGAGTGATGGGCGTGGTGACCCAGGTGGTGCAGGAATGGTCGAGGCCCCTGACCAAATCGGGAAATGGCTTCAGTCCCATCATCACCGCTCTGATCTTCGGTGCTCTGCTCTACTATCTCTTCTGGAACGGTCAGCACAAAGTATTCGAAAAAGTACTTGCGGTTTTTGTGGGCATCATGGGCCTTTCCTTTGTGCTTACCATGTTTATGGTAATTCCCGAACCTGAGGAGGTGTTGCGCGGACTCGTTCCCCGTATTCCCGGGGACTCCGATGCCATGCTGATTATGGCCGGAATGGTGGGTACCACCATGGGAGCCATCCTCTACGTAGTACGCTCGATCCTGGTACAGGAGAAAGGTTGGGAAGCCAGTGACCTGAAAGCCGAGCGACGCGATGCCATCGTTTCGGTCTCCATGATGTTCATTCTGAGTGTGGCGGTCATGGCCGCTGCCGCGGGAACCCTGCATCCGGCTGGACTCAAGGTTAATAATGCCATTGATATGGTAAAGCTGATGGAACCCCTGGCGGGACGTTTTGCCATCTCCATTTTTGTGGGAGGTATTGTGGCAGCCGGACTCTCCTCACTGTTCCCCATTGTATTACTGGCCCCCTGGCTCTTTGCCGATTTTAGTAACAAACCCCGCAACATGAAATCCACCAGCAGTCGCCTGCTGGTACTCTTCGGGGTGTTGCTGGGACTGGTAGTTCCTGTTTTCGGGGGCAGACCGGTAATGGTGATGATTATGTCCCAGGCCATGGCAGCCATCGTGACCCCGCTGGTACTGACGCTGATGCTCTATATCTATAATAAGAAATCGATTATGGGGGAGATGCGGCTGGGGCTTATCTCAAATATCTCCTTTGCTCTGGTGCTGCTCTTTACCATTGCCATGGCAGTGGCCGGACTCATAGGGATTGCGGGACAGTTTAGTGGATAGGAAATAGTGCATAGGGAACCGTAGTTCATGAGGCGATAGCCGAGTAAATTCTAAAAAGTGAGAGAGATGGAACGTTTTCATATAGATATTGTAGCCAGCTACCTCTATACGATTACCAAGCATGGTTATCCGCCCGTGGCGGGGGATTCGCCGAAACACCTGGATGAGTTCAGCAAGCTGGGATTTAAAAGTATTGAACTGGAGGGAATCCGGGAAGAGCACCTCCAGGGCATGTACCAGCAGTGGCAAACCTTAAAAAGCAGGGTTGATGCCCTTGATTTGGAGGTGCCTGTATTTTGTATTGTGTTGCCCGGACTCTGTGCGCCCGGGGCGGCAGAGCGGGAGCTTAACCTGGAGCGTTTTCAGAAGGGTTGCGAGGTGGCCCATGCCCTTGGGTCAAAGGTGGTGCTGGATAATGCTCCGCTGCCTCCCTGGCAGTTCCCCGGAGATATTCCCATCACCCGTCACTATGACGAAGATGTACTGGCTGCTGCCACGATCCCGGCCGATCTGAAATGGGAAACTTACTGGGAGGGGCTCACCGAGACCTTCCGTCAGGCCTGTGATATCGCGGCAGCCCATCATCTAAGCTATCACCTGCACCCCTGCTACGGTGCCCTGGTGAACTCCACCGATGCCTACCTGCTCTTTGCAGAGGCGGTGAAGCGCGACAACCTGAAATTTAACCTCGATACAGCTAACCAGTATTATATGAAAGATAACCTCTTTCTCTCTCTGCTGCGACTGAAGGAGCAGATTGACTATATCCATATCTCCGACAATCGGGGATCGAAGGTGGAGCACCTGGCCGTGGGACAGGGGAACATTCATTGGGAACCTTTCTTTGAGATGCTGGATCGCATTGACTACAAGGGAATGTTTGGGATTGATGTGGGTGGTGATGAATCGGATGTAAGTGACCTGGACGGGGCCTACAGGGATGCTGCCACCTGGATAGAGGATCAATGGTTTAATAAGAGAAACTGATGCGAAAAACACTCATCATCGCCCTGTTGCTGGTACTGAGCATGCCACTCCGGGCCACCGATTTTCCGGTGAGTTCTTATGGAGTGGTGGGTTATGGAGTGACTCTGAATACAGCATCCATCCAACAGGCCATTGATGCCTGCAGTGCTGCGGGAGGTGGACGAGTGGTGATTGATGGGCGTACTTTCCTTTCTGGCACCCTGGCAATCTGGATCACAGGGAGTACCTTTTGCCTGAACGGACAGGAGCGTGTTACCGTGGTACCCTACCCACAGGAGCTAAGTTCATCGGACGGGGACTATGTGCCTGTAGGCGAGACCCTCACTTTACGTATTTCGGGTATGGAAGGCGCCACGCTTGCCATTATGGAAAAGCAGCTCCGGGAGGCTTACCAGGAACGCTACTCTTTGCAGCTGATCACCGCCAAGGAGGGTAAAGCGGATATATGGATCGGGATCCCTTCGGAAGACGGAGAGCTGATGGAGCTGGCACAAAAAAAGGGCATGGTACCGGGAGAAGAGCTTGGCCGGGAAGGCTACCTGCTGAAGATTGAAAAGAAGCGCATCTATATCACGGCCAATGCTCCGGCCGGCGCTTTCTACGGTGTGCAATCGCTTCGGCAATTGCTTCGTGGAAATCCCGAACCATTTAAGGTGCCTGTGCTTGACATTCGTGACTGGCCATCCATGGCCTTTCGTTGTGTGATGGATGATATAAGCCGGGGACCCATTCCTGACAATGAGTTCCTGAAGAAGCAGATCCGCAGGTATGCGGAGATGAAGATCAACAACATGTCCTTCTATATCGAGCATGTGGTGGAGACCGGGAAATATCCTGATATGGCACCGGCCGAAGGAGGGATATCCATCCAGGAGTTCAAGGAGCTTTCCGCCTATGCAGCTAATTACCAGATGGAACTGGTGGGCAATTTCCAGAGTCTGGGCCACTATAGCAAGATTCTTAGTCTGCCCCAGTTCAGGCACCTGGGTGCCACCGAGCGCATGCTCGATCCCCTGAATCCTGAAGCCATCGATTTCCTGGGAGATATCTACAGGGAGATGGCGCCCGCCTTCAGCTCGAAATACTTTACACCCAACCTGGATGAGGCCTGGGACCTAAGCCGTGGTGGACTCACCGGGGCTGCAGGGAAACTGGGTCCGGCACGTATCTATGCCGATCATGTAATCAAGGTGGACTCCATGCTATCGGCCCTGGGGAAAAGGACCATCGTTTGGGGCGATATAGTACTGGAGCATCCCGAGGTGCTGCAGATGATCCCCGGGCACATCATCATGGGCGCCTGGAATTACAGTCCATCCGAATCCTTTGCCGAATACATCGATCCCATTGTGGAAGCGGGGTTTGATTTTGTCATTGCACCAGGGGTGCTGAATTCGGGGCGACTGATCCCCGATTTCAGGATGACTACCACCAACATCCGGAACTTTATTAACGAGGGTTTTGAAAAAGGAGCCCTTGGGGTCTATTTTACCGCCTGGGACGATGGCGGATTGCATCTTTTTTCGCACGACTGGTACGGGGTGGCTTACAATGCCGAGCAGAGCTGGAGGCCCAACCGCGATCCGCTGGAGGACTTCGATCAGCGTTTTAGCAAGGGCATCTATGGGGATCAGAAGAACCTGATACCAGAGGCGCTGCATACCCTGAACCATCTGACCGACCTGGGACCTACCTTCGAGATGAACTCCAATGTCTTTTACAAAAGCCTGGTTCCCGAACGGGGTAGCAAGCTTACCTTCGATGCAGCCGCATGGCCCGAAGTGAAGCAATGGGCCGGGGCTTCGGGAGCAATCCTGAATGGAAAGGGGACCAACAGATACAACAGCGATCTGGATTTTATCCGCTATACCATCAGACAATATGCCTTTATGGCCGACAGCCGCAGGGAGTTGCTTGAAGCCGCCGCAGCCTATAATCGTGCCTGTGTCCTGCAGCGCCATGACCATCCGGGTACCCTGAAAGAACTCCGTAAAGCACGTGCAATCAGCAGTGAGCTTAAGCAGCGAATGGATCAACTGGCAGCGGGTTTCCTGGTTCTGTGGGACAAGGAAAACCGACTATACTGGCGAGATCATGCGGCACTGGATTTTGGAAAGCACCAGGATGCCTTTACCAATCAGCTGGAGCTGCTGGATGCAGCCATCAATGCCTTTGAGGCGGGGGCCTACCTGCCCCCACCCACCGAGCTCAGACTGGATATCCGGCGCCAGGAGGGACAATTTTTCCAGTACTGGCTGCTGGCAGGGAGCTTTCATCTCGATAGCTTTGACGAATATCCACCTGACTTCCTGACCCCCATGGGGGGAGAGGCCCATGCCAGGCCCTTCCCGGGAAAAACCTTTACCGATACCACCGGCACGGAGCGTATGTGGATGAAATACGATTCACCCAAGCTGGGAGAGCTGGATTTCCTGACCATATTTGAGCCCAAAATAACAGCAGTGGCCTATGCCTACTGTACCATTGAGAGTCCGGACAAAAGGAAAGTGACCGCCTTGCTGGGCAGCAACGACGGAGTCACCGTTTACTGCAACGGCAAGGAAGTGCACCATGTACATGGCAAGCGCAGCCTGATTGCCGATGAAGATGAAATTCCCCTCTCCCTTGAAGAAGGAAAAAACCATATCATGATCAAGGTAGAACAATGGAAGGGGGGCTGGGGCCTGGCCTTCAGACTGAAGGATGTGGAAGTACGCAGCCATAAACAGAAATATTACATACAGTAAACATATAAAAGCATGAAAAAAGCCATTCGAACCATCGCCATCCTGGCAATGATCCCTGTCCTCACGCTGTGCGCAGAGGATGGGGAAAAGGAGAAAGAGCAGCAGGTGCTGCAGGCTCTGCAGGAGACCGCCGACTATGTGGCGGATGTACTGATCAACGAGAAGGGTTTCTCCCGCTGCGATTATAATATTCCTGAGGGGAAGTGGTACGACTACGAACCACCCTGGCACACCGGTCAGGCCATCTACGCCCTGCTGGAAGCGAACCGGATTACCGGCAGCAAGAAGTATCTGGACAAGGCCATTGAAGCTGGAAACTGGTGGCTGACATTGGAGATCAAGGACCATCCGAAGCTGAAAGGGATGGTTCGCTCTGCCCATGGCGACTATGCCGGGCAGACCATCGTTTTTGCAACCATGTCGGACGGGTCGGCCGGACTCTACAAGCTTTTTGATGTGACGGGCGACAAGCGCTATGGCGATGTGACAACTGCAGCGGGCGACTGGATGCTCCGGAATATGTGTCTGCTCGATGAAGGTGTCTGCTACGACAATGTGGACCCCGAAACGGGCGAGGTAATGACCGAAAACAGTCCCTTCTGGCCCGACAAGGAGAACCAGATCCTCTGGGATGTGGCGCGCCCCAACAACGAGGGCTCCCTCTTCAAGGATATGTATGAGTATACCGGCAATGAGGAATACAAGGCAGCCTTCATCACCCTTTGCAACAGTCTGGTCGACAAACAGGGTCCCGAAGGACTCTGGATGCATTTTATGCCCAACGACCTGGAGTCGGGCAGTGTGCATCCCCGCTTTAATCTCTGGTATGCCGAGTCGCTGATTGATGGCTACGAGCTTACAGGCGATCGGCGATACCTGGATGCAGCTACTCTTACACTGGAAATTTATACGACGTTCCAGACCGGGAGCGGAACCATTTTCTACCAGAACTTTGTGGATGGATCGCGCGATCGTAGTTCGATTTGCGGATCGGCGGTGGCCTTTTCAGGCATCCTCTGGCTTCGCTTGCAGGAACATGGAGTGCCGGGCTTTGAAGAGAACATCGAGCTATCGCTGGACTGGATACTGAAGAACCGTTATGCCTCCGACCATCCCGATCCAAACCTGGCCGGGGCAGTGATCAACACCAGGCTGCGCCATAAAAAGGGCAAGCTGTGGATCACCCAACGGGATGTGGGAAGCACCTTTGGAGTACGCTTCTTATCGGCCTACTACGATTATAACTACGGAGAGAAGAGTAAGAAATAGAAGGTAGAGACCCTACTCCTGGTTTTTCAGCAGGTGAATCTCACAGCCGGCCGTGATCATAGCACCCAGTCCCCTTGGGTCATGATCGAAGCGCTTGCGGTTTTCGTAGAAATCCACATCGTCGCCTATGCCGGTGCCCCGGCAGATATCGATGACCGTTCCATCTGCCCTGATCTTGCCCTGCAGTGCTTCCCAGGCCCGTAAAGCCTTCGGACCATAGCTTTTTGGGAGCCATCCCAGACGTACCCCACGGGCCATCCCCAGAGTGAACATGGCGGTGCAGGAGCTTTCTTCGAAGGTCTCACTATGGTCCAGCACCTGATGCCACATGCCCGACTCGCCCTGCACTGCTGCCAGGGCCTTCATATGCCTGCGGTAGATCTTCAGGATCTTCTTGTAGTCGGGGTGTTTTTTGGGCAGCTCCATGAGCGCCTCACTGGTGGCCCATATGATCCAGCCATTGGCACGTCCCCAGCGCACCGGGGTATTCTCGCCCCGCTCATTGTACCAGCCATGGAAATAGAGTCCGCTCGACTCGTCAAGCAAATAGCTGTTAAACTGTATCACCTGTCGCGCCACCTCATCATAAAGTAAGGGATCCTTATAGATCTTTCCCATTCGAAGCAGGAAGGGCACCGACATAAAGAGATCATCGGCCCATACGGTGGCCGGCTCCGGCTCGGGCCGACTAAAGGTATGGTCGTCCAGTCGCTCCTGCCGGTTCATCACATAATCATAGTTCCGGTCCAGCAGCTCTTTGTATATCTCTGTCTCCGGCTCCAGCACCTGCAGCTCTGCATAAGGCAGGGCCGGTCCGCCCGAATCATCCAGCATGGTCATCCGGTTAATGCGGTAAAAACTCCCCCGCACGGCATGCAGCTTAAAATACTGCCAGCGGAACCACTCATCATTCTCCAGCATATTTGCGGCAAATTTCTGTACAAACTCCAGGTAAACCGGGTCGCCCGTGGTCCTGTACAGCGAAAGAATCGCCAGCATGGTGCCCCCATTTGCATAGTGCCAGTCGGCATAGGAATCGCGGGTATAAGAGTTGCTTTCAGAAATCACCAGTTCGCGTAGCAGGGGTACTGCTTCATACTCCCAGGGCATTATAGCTCCTTTGTATGTATAGTAATCGCTAAACCCTTCTTCGGGAGGAAGCACCAGCTCCAGGGCTCCAATCGCACTGGTCGCACCGGTCATACCCGTCCGCCAGGGACCGCTCGTCAGCCAGTAACAATTGGGCATGGCCTCCGATACCGGCAGGGCATTTACATCCGCAGCCTTTGCATCCAGCTGATCCACCGGAAGCATCAGGAATTCTCCGGGAACCCCGGTTTCCCGTTCACAGCTTACCCACTTGACCAGTAAAGCATTCTCTCCTGCTTTCCAGTTTACATTAATCACCTGCTGGAACTGATAGCGGTTGTAAGTGTACTCCTTCAGCAATACACGCTCTGAGGATCCTTCAAAAACCTCCTCCCCATTCAGAAAAACCTTGATATGTCCGGAGAAGGAAAAACCCAGCAATCCCCGGGCTCCGGCATCCGAAATTAATTTCCCGTAAGCGTAGTAGATATCACCTTCCGCCGCAGGAGAGCTTCCTTCAAGGGCAAAGCGGGTGATCCCCGCATTGTATGTCAGGGGCACCATCTGGTAATCGAAGGAGGTTTCCCGTACCACCTTGTCGGCAATGCGTCGACTTACATCCAGGGGGGAAGGCTTATCCTGCGCCTTCAATCCGGCCGTGAGAAACAGGGCCAGAGTGAATAAAAATAGTTTGAATAGCGGCAGTGTGAATAGCGGCAGTGTGGATAACGGTAGTTTGGGTTTGAGGGACTCTTTTTTCATTTTGAAAGGCTAGTAAAGTGAAACCTTAATTTCGGAGGCCCAGGAAGTCAGCTTTTTTCCCTGCAAAGCCTGGGGCCATTTGGATAGTTTCAATTCCATATCGAGTAGATCGGCAGGCTCAGTCACCAGAGGCAGATTCTCAGCTGTGAGCGTCAGACAGTAGCCATCGTCCGACAGCTCCAGGTAATTTAGCGGATAGCGCTCTCCCCCAAATAGGAGTGCTCTGGCCGTCGCTTTCAGGGAGAAGTCATCCATGGGCAGCGAAAACCAGATCCGTAGCTCATCACCCAGTATTTTCATGCGGGTGATCCGGGGAAGTTCCCTGTAGGGCAGGATGGCATTGGGAGTGGCATACCTGAAGGGAATCCCTTCAATGAGCTTCCCTGCGTCGTAGGCCCCGATGTCGGGTCGTCTGCCTTTGTAATCCAGGATCAGCTCCTTAGTTTTTTTCCCCTTGTCCACACAGGGGGATCCCTCCTGCAGCCTGAAATCGTTGTGGTAGGGATCGCGGAACAGGGGGTCGGCCACCATGCCCTTTTTTTCAAAGCCCCTGGAAGTGAGCAGGGCCGGGAAAGGCACATTGGAACAGTCGTAATCGAAGTAATTAAAATTCCCCAGATTGTAAATCCCAAAAGTATCTGAACCCTCCGAAACACAGGCGTTGTTGAAGTGGTTTACATGGCTGTTCTCCCAGATATTCCTGGGACTTCCGATCATATCAAAATCCACCTGCCAGCTGTTATTAAAAATATGAAGGGGCCGGCTCAGTGAGTCACCTTCGCTGGCGATCTTAAAGATGGTCCACCCGTCCTCCGAATCGGGCAGACTCACAGCGGTGTTGCCATAGATGTAGATATCCCCGCCCTGCACCTCGGTGATGGACACAAAGGCATGGCCATTGATCATATGGTTATGGTAGAAATGCAGGTTCAGGGCATGCACCTCCGGTTCCAGCACATTATCGGAAGTGTTGATGATGGTGTTCCGGTAGATCTCCCCGTTGGTGCAGGCCAGCGCATCATAGGCTCCATTGTTTATCTGCGACAGCCTGAAAGCATTGAATGTATTTCGGATCTGGTTGTCGCGCAGCACAAAGACCCCGCTGATCTCGCTCCCCTGGAAGAGGCTGCCATTGTAATGCTTGTGAATGCCGTGATGAATCTCATCCCATGAGTAGCCTTCGGCATGGCTCCATACCCGCTCATCCTGCTCCCAGCTGCACTGCTCCACCAGGAAGTGATGACTATTGCGACCCGTGGCAAAGAGCGCTCGCTTTCCGCCATAGAGATCACAATCCCGCAGGGAGAGATAAGAAGTATTGTCGGCCCGTACCAGGTCGGTCCAGCACTTACGTATGGTAAATTGTCCGATTACAATCCAGGAGCAGTTTTTCAGGCTGAAAGCCTGGTGCTGAAGGTTCATGCCCGGCTGTGTGGCGCCATCAATAATGCTTGGTTTCCGTCCGCTTCCAGAAATCACCACCGGCGAATTTGGCGCACCATGCAGGTTCTCCAGGGTGTAACCTCCGGAATAAATACCCGGAGCAAAGAGCACTGTATCGCCCGGCTGCGCTGCGTTTATTATTGTCACGATCTTTTCATGTTTCATCTCCGGCTCCACCCTTGTAGTTTCTGCAATGGTCTGCGTATGCAAAATCACCAGTCCCAACATGGTTGTTAACACCAACCTCCAACTTCTCCAAATGCTCAATAATCTCATTATTTTTTCAGTAGTTCATTATTCTTTTTGATCAGATTCATAAATATACTTTAAACCGTCGTATAAACTGTGAAAAGGCACATATTCTCTATTTTCACAGGTCAAATACTTATATCCCATCTTTGAAGCTTAACTGTTAGCCTTTGATCCCTTAATAGATCATTAATATATTTTCTGGCTACACTAAAAAGCCTTCACTTTTATTAATTTGACAATGACTGGTATATAGCTTACATTTAGTGTTCATACTCTCATGGAATCCTATTTGTATGAACTTAAACATTCACTACAGGCTGGCCAGGGTCGTCTTCTGGGTTGCTCAGATTTTAGGCATCATAATCAGCTTATTCCTGGTCTTAAGGGAAGATCAGAGTCTCGTGATGAACGCTGATTCTGCTTTTTTCTTCGCTTGCGATAGTTGTTAAAGGAAAGGTAAAAGGCATACCATACCGTTAAAAGGATAATGGGAAGCACTATGTAGCCCTTCAGGTAGAACCAGGTAAAGGTGGCCACACAGTTTACAGTCGGATCGCTGGGCTTATAGAAGATGGTGAGGGTGCGGCCCGGAGCGTATTCGTAGTTGGCAGGTCCATAGGTCTTGTACATGATTTCCCCGGCCTCAAAGCTAATCTCACTGGCTTCCTCCAGCTCCCGTTTGCCCATGATATCCTCCACGATCCGCACGGTATATTGCTTTACGGTTCCTGTGGCACGCTTGCCGGTAGTGAGCAATTGCCAGTGTCGTGACAGGGGGAGGATCAGAATCAGGAGGCTGATTCCAATGAAGGTCCATTTGCTGATACTGTATACTTTCATGGCCGGGAGCTGCAATATAGCATACCCGCTGTGTTAAAACAAATCCTTAAATTGGGTTTCAAATACACCCAAACCAATCAACACAGAAATATGAAAAGAATAGGAATGAGTTGCGCACTTTCTCTGGTACTCGGGTTCACATCCATGATGCTGTCAGGGATCGACCCCAACGATACCAGGCTGATGGAACAGGCAGCTATCAGTCAGGATCACATCGCTTTTATATATGCCAACGACCTCTGGGTGGCAAACCTGGACGGATCGCAGCCCAGGCGGCTAACGGTGGATGAAGGTCTTGAATCGAGTCCCCACTTTTCGCCCGATGGAAAGCATATTGCATTCAGTGCCGAATATGACGGCAATACAGATGTTTTCCTGCTCCCGGTGGAAGGGGGTATTCCAAAGAGGCTCACCTGGCATCCCTTTGCCGACCGGGTGGCCGGCTTTACGCCCGATGGAGAAAAAGTGCTTTTTCTTTCCATGCGGACCGTTCATACCGGCCGGTTTCTGCAATTGCATACCGTTCCCCTGGAAGGCGGCTTCCCCGAAAAACTGGAGATCCCCAATGCCTTCCATACCTCCTACTCGCCCGATGGTAATTCCATGGTCTATACGCCCATCAGTGATAAATTCAGGGAGTGGAAAAACTACCGGGGAGGCACCATGTCCACCCTGTGGATCTACTCTTTTACGGATCGCTCCAAGGTGGAGGTCCCCAAACCCGAGGGAGGCAGCAATGATATCGAACCCATGTGGATCGGCGATCTGATCTACTTCCTCAGCGACCGGAACGGAGAGTTTAATCTATACACCTACCATACGGTTAGCAAAGAGATCAAGCAGCTCACCGATTACAAGGACTTCCCCATTGTAGGTGCTTCAAGTCATCAGGACAAGATTATCTACGAACAGGAGGGCTACCTCCATATCTTCGATACCGAAAGTGCCACTTCGAAAAAACTCACCATTGGCATCGCGGCAGATCTGCTGGAACTTCGTCCCCGTTTTGTGAAGGGCGATCGCTACATACGCTGGGCCCAGATCTCTCCCAGCGGTGCACGTGCGGTATTCGATTTCCGTGGCGATATAGTAAGCGTGCCCGCCGACAAGGGCGATGCCCGGAACCTGACAACAAGCACCGGGGCCCATGAAAAATATCCGGCCTGGTCGCCCGACGGCAAGCTGGTGGCCTGTTTTTCCGATGCTTCGGGCGAATACAAATTGCATTTACTTCCCCAGGATGGCAGGGGAGAGGCAAGGGTCCTCCCGCTGCAAGGCACCGGCTTTTATGCTTTTATAAACTGGTCGCCCGACAGCAAGAGCCTTAGCTATGTGGACAATGGCAGGAATTTATATATCATGGACATTGTTTCGGGATTGGTAAATATGATTGATTCGGACGAGCTATACCAGCCCGGTCCCTTCAGAGCGATCCATGGCGACTGGTCGGCCGATTCCAAATGGATTGCCTATACCAAACTGACCAGCACCAACTTCAAACAGGTCTTTCTCTATTCGGTGGATCAGAAGCAGTCCTATGCTGTTTCGGACGGACTAAGCGATGTCGCCGAGCCGGTATTTGACCGCGGGGGCAAGTATCTGTACTTTTTTGCGTCGACCGATGCGGGACCGGTGGTAAACTGGTTCGATCAGAGCAATGAGGATATGGAAATGACTCGCAATATCTACCTGACTACCCTGCAGAAAGAAACCCTTTCGCCCTTTGCCAAAGAGAGTGACGAAGAGAAGGTAGAAGCGGAGAACGGGGAGAAGGAGAAGGGGGAAAAAGGCAGTGACCCTGCAGAGAAAAAAGACAGGAAGAAAAAGAAGAAGGCCGAAGAGGAGCCCAAAGATGAGGTAACTCCGGTGAAGATCGACCTGGAAGGTATTCAGAACAGGATCATTGCTATTCCCGTAGATGCGGGCGATTTGTCCGGACTGGGCTCGGCCAAAGAGAATCAAGTGATCTACCTGGTCCGAAGCGAAGGAAAGCAGATGATGCATGTATACGATCTGGAGGAGCGTGAAGACAAGGATATCGCTGAAGTTGATTCTTACGAGCTTTCAGCCGATGGTAAGAAGATGCTCTACAGCAAAGGTCGCAAATGGGGCATCGCCGATGCTGGTGCCAGACCCGATCCCGAGAAGGGAAACCTGAATACGGGCAGCATAGAGGTGAAAATCGATCCCCTGGCCGAATGGCCCCAGATATTTGATGAAGCCTGGCGCATCAACCGCGATTATTTTTACGATCCGGGCATGCATGGTGCCGACTGGCCTGCCATGAAAGAGAAGTATGCCCAATTCCTGCCCCACCTGAGCTGCCGGGCCGACCTGAACAGGGTGATTATGTGGATGTGCAGCGAGCTGTCGGTGGGACATCACCGTGTGGGCGGCGGCGATTGGATGGCGGAGGCCGACCGGGTGAATGGTGGATTGCTGGGAGCGGACTTCGTAATTGAGCAAAACCGCTACCGGATCGCAAAGGTCTTCGAGGGATTGAACTGGAACCCGGAGCTGCGTTCGCCCCTTACCGAACCGGGATTGAATGTGAAGACCGGAGAATTTCTTCTGAAGGTGAATGGGGTGGAACTGACCGCCGCTACGAACCTCTACAAACCTTTCGAAAACACCGCAGGAAAGATTGTCTACCTGGAAGTGGGTCCCCATGCAGATGGCAGCGGATCGCGGGAGATCCAGGTTGTTCCTGTGGATAGTGAATATTCGCTAAGGAACCGCGACTGGGTGGAGGGCAACCTGAAGAAGGTACACAAAGCCACGGACGGACAGGTGGCCTATGTGTATGTGCCCAACACGGCGGGAGCGGGACACGAATATTTCAAACGCTACTTCTTTCCCCAGGCCAACAAGAAGGCCATCATTATTGATGAACGCTACAACGGGGGAGGTTCCCTGGCGGATTATTATATCGACATCCTGCTCAGGCCCTACCAGTCGCACTGGAACATGCGTTACGGTCAGGATCTGAAATCGCCCTCTGCTTCCATCCAGGGCCCCAAGGTGATGATCATCGATGAGAATGCCGGTTCGGGGGGCGATATGCTGCCCTTTATGTTCCGCAAGTTCAATGTGGGAACCATGGTGGGCAAGACCACCTGGGGTGGACTGGTGGGAGTGCTTGGCTTCCCCGAATTGCTGGATGGCGGGTATGTTACAGCGCCCAATGTGGCCATTTGGACCGAGGATGGATTTATCATTGAGAACGTTGGTGTGGCGCCGGATATCGATGTGGAGCAAAGTCCATCGGCAGTCATCGACGGACGCGATCCTCAGCTGGAAAAGGCCATCGAGGTGGCCCTGGAACAGCTGAAGCAAAATCCGCCCCGTGAGCCGGTCAGACCAGCTTACCCCAAAAGAGTTAGATAGTGCCTAGTTAGTGCCTGGTGCCCTGCGCTATTTTTTTTGATTGCATCATTTGATCGTATGCAAATGATGCAATCACCATGGTTTCGTGGGAAAACATACCTTGGACATCCCTCAATAATTCAACAGGACCAAGTTTAAAACCTGTAAGCCCGTTTCGCAATTTCCGGATGTCACATGGTTGTGACATCGGTGCAAAATAGCATTGATCTTTGAGTTTTCTTTTCTGGAAGCATTATCTCTGTAACCCTTGTCATTCAAGGATTCTTAAGAAATAGTCAGTAAGCTATGATTGTATCGCTGTTATTCATAGGGCTGAAAAAGTCACAGTGCCGTGACATTTGACTTTGCCCGTAAGAGCTTACCGGATATGCAAAGGCTTGTAGGGAACACTGATAATCCGTTGATGTTTGGGATATGTCCAAAAAACATACCCGGTTGACTCGTGTCCTTTTGCGTGTTAACTTGCTATAGACTAAAATTACCGGACCATGAAGAGATTTACGATTTTTGCAGCTGTGTTGCTGTTGACAGGTATGGCCTTCGGACAATGCCTGCAGAAAGGGAACCTGGTGGGCGTGCACCACCTCGTGCTAACGCCCAATGAAGGATATACCCTGAATCAGGTAGCCAAATTCTATGCGAATGAGTACTGTCCGGCCTACGAAAAGGCTTTTCCCGGTTTTGATGTGTATTTCAGCATGGCCAACCGGGGAGAGTTTGTGGGAGAGTGTGGCCTGATCTTCATCTGCGAATCTAAGGAAATCAGGGATAAGTATTGGCCGGCGAAGGATGAACCTTCCCTGGAGGCTGAAGCAGGTTACAAGAAGATGGAGAAGGTTTGGGATAAACTTGGTAAAATGGCGGTTGTGAGTTCTGATGGCCACACAGATTTCGTCATCTACTGAGCATTACATGCCCGGCTCCCGATCTACCCGGCTCCTGTGCTATTTGGAGCGGATCCACTGAGCGAAAAACTTATCCTGTACGCTGAGCCGGCCTGCATCATCGTGGATAAATTCCTTGCCCCTCAGACTTAAAACAGCCTGCGATACGGAGCTGGCCGCACCGAGATTATGTGCGGAGAGGAACTCACCCGAGGTGTGTTTTTCCACCATACCTTCCAGAGCAATGGCTCTCAGCGTCCGGTATTGATTTGTTGTAAGCAGGTTGAGGTAGTTGGCATAGATGGGCTCGTTTTCATGAAGAATGGTACGCATGGTCGCATGTACCTCCTTTTCTGTGACCTTTTTAAAGGAACTGTATAAGCGATTGCATAAGAACTGCACATAGAAGGTATGGAGACCTGTGTAGCCTTCGATACATTTCAGAGCTTCATCATCAATGCTTTTCCCCTTATTAGAAAAGTGCATGCGGATGAAGGGGAAATAGGAATCCCGTTCAATAAGGTCAAGAAACATGAGTTCTGTGGAGTTGAAAAAGGGACGTGAGGGCTGTGAGAACATCTCTGCTAACATATGCTTTTTGCTTCCAGAGAAAATATAGCTGATGTTACTAAATCTTTGAACATAGGACCTCAGGCGAGCTTCAACATTTTTTTCCGGGTAGGAGGCAATCTGCTGGAATTCATCAATGGCAAGCACAAAGGATTGCTTCTTTCTCGAAAGAAGATCAAAAATCAAATCCATTGTCAGTACAGTGTCCTGCTCATTTCGGATATCCAGTGAGATCCTCGGTTCGCCAGTCAGCTGATCAAAGCTAAGGCCGGGACGAAGGGCGCTCAGCTTCTTGAGGAAGCCTTTCCATGCACTTTCAGTATTGGATAAGGATCTGAGTACGGCATTGCTGAAAACTTCTGCAAACTCATCCAGAGCTGTGGTAGCCAGGATATCAAAATAGATTGGGATTTGTGTGAAATTCTTTGGTAATTGGCCAAATGTATGCATAATTAAACCTGTTTTACCCATTCTTCTGGCAGATATCAAGGTTATATTCCGCTGATTCTCTATAGCATTCAAAAGCCTTTCTGCCTCTAATGACCTGTTACAGAAGTATTCACTGGATCTATACCCTGTTGTTGGGAAGGGGTTGTATTTCATAATATATGTTACGTAAAATATGTAACGCAAATTATGGAATATTCTGTACTTTTCAAAATTTGAGGAAGGTGGGAAGATGTCAGTGTCGCTCTTTGGCTCAAATCAAGAAAATGTGCTAAATTGTACTTGCTAATGAAGTTTATCACTGCCTATAGCTTATTGCTGATTTGTATTGCAGGCACCGCCCAGGAATTTGATGTTTATCTGGATGCCCGCGACGGAAAGGCCTACAAAACAGTGGAGATCGGCAGCCAGGTATGGATGGCCGAAAATCTGAACTATGAATCTGAAAGCTCCAATGCTATATTCTCAAGAAATACGGGCCTGGCAGATATATTTGGCCGTCTGTATTGCTGGGAAGTAGCAAAGGAGGTTTGTCCGGATGGCTGGCATCTTCCCTCGGACGCAGATTGGACCCTGTTGGCAGATCATCTTGGAGGAGAAGCAGTTGCCGGGGGTATCATGAAAGAAATGAGTACTTATTGGGTTTCGCTCCATGAAGAAGCAAGCAATAAAAGCGGTTTTTCTGCTTTGCCTGGCGGCTTACTGGAAAAGCCCACAGATGGTTCATATCCCTATATGGGCGAAATGGGTTTTTTCTGGTCCACCCAGGAAAAATCTCGTTCCGATGCGTGGTTCCGCTATGTGAAATACGATGGCACGCTGCTGAAAGCCGGCAGTGGCGATAAAGAAAATGGGATGTCGGTTCGCTGCCTGAAAAATTAGGCATTTTCAGGAGTGTATTTAATACTTAATCTCCTGGACTCCGGGAAGTAGCGGATACGAGTAGTTGTCCCAGGTGAAAGTCCCTTCGATACCTTTTGGCAGGGTGATGCTGCCTTTGATTCCCTTTTTCCCATGTCGTTCCAGGTGTACCTCGATGACTCCGGCCGGGTGGGGCATGGTAGCATCGATGTGGTTCAGCGAACCCAGGGCAGGAGCTATCTCCACGGTCTGAAAACCCGGTGAGCCAGGAGTGATGCCAGCCACCAGGGTGAGGAAGTGGTAGAGCGGACTGGCCGACCAGGCATGACAGTCCGACCGCTCCTTGTAGTCCCCCTCCTGGAAAGTGGTGAGTCCCATCGAAAGCATTCGCTCCCAGGGTTCGAGCATCTCCGTATAGCCATCGGCCAAACCCGCCTTCTTCATTGCTTCAAAGAGATAGAAGCGGAAGTAGATGGTGGCGGGGATCAGGGTAGTATCGGCCAGCACCCGCTCCATCAGCGGAGCTTGATCCTCTTCCGGGACCACATCGCACAGAATGGCCCAGATATTGGTATGCTGGGAGTAGATACCGTTTTTATAGACCGCCTTATGGGGATCGTCGAGCGGCACATCGGCAAGCATATCCCTTGAGAAATCGTAGCAGAGATTATACACCGCCCTGCGGGTGCGGTCTGCCCGCAAGCTGAATTCCCGTGCCCGCATAAACGGTCGCCCGGTGGGATCGCTATCCCCGAACCAGTTAAAAATCTCCGCCGCCCGTTCCAGGGCATAGACATAATTCAGGCTGATCAGTGCCGAGTGCCCCAGGTCGGCTCCCGGAGGAGTCCCCACCATAAACCCATCGCTCCAATCGGCAAAATTAAACCACTCCAATGGTCCCAGCATCCCCGTATAATCGATGTGCCGTTCGAACCAGTTCAGCACCGCCTCGATTCCCGGCAGAAACTGGCTCAGGAACTCATCATCCTGGCGATAGAGATAGTAGTCATACACCATATCCACCCAGTAAAGAGAGAAAGCTGGTATTACCTGCGAAATGGCCGATGGTCCCCTCGATAGTGTTAGTCCCTCCGGCAAACGACTATGGTCGGCCTGCTCCAGGGCATTCCGCATAAGCCGGTCGTCGCCCGAAACATTCAATGAAATCAGGGCCTGGATGCGAGTATCGCCCAGGTATTGCAATTGCTCATAGTAGGGACAATCCATGTAGGTCTCCCCGGCACAGAGTCGGGCCGTGTGCCAGCCCACATCCCAGATATGGGAATATATGGGATCGTTGCTTTCAAAGGTGGCATTGGCCTGGAAGGGATAAGCAGAGAAATCGCCGTAAAAATCATTGATAAAGAGCGAATCTTCACCCGTTACCACATCCAGCTGCACATAGCGCCAGGTGCGCAGCCACAGGGGCTGAAACTCCCGCTCGCTCCCCCCGTCGGGCAGTACCAGGTCGTGGTAGCCCAGTATCTCTTTGCCCTCAATGGCATCGCGGTTCCCCTTGGAACCATCCGGGTTTCGAAGCGACTCTGCATAAGTAATCTTCAGCTGGCTTCCCGATCCCCCGTTAAAATGAAGTACCGGATAGCCCACCGTAAGGGCTCCCTGGTCCAGCAGAATCGACACCGTATCGCCGGGAGGGATTTCCAGTGCTTGCTTCCCGCTAATAAATCCGTCAAGAGATCCCGCAGGCACTTCCAGTCCCGAGCTTCGGGCCACATGGTCGAAGCGCATCATGCCCGATTCCAGAAGTGGAATCTCGCGGGGCACCAGTAACCAGTTGACGCCATGCATATAACCCCGGCCCACACCTTTGCCCAGTCGCCGTGGATCGGCCCAGGAGCCCATATCATAGGCTGCTGCTTTCCAGCCCCAGGGATAAGCCGCTGCATTGAAGCGATCGGTGGGACCGGCAACATAATAGCCTCCCACATCATTGCCCGAAACTGCGATGGGAGAAGGGGCCGTGTTCTCCATGACCCTCCAGGTGCCGGGTGTATTTAGCTTCGCATCGCCCATCAGCGCTCCGTGGCCTGCAAGCCCTGCAGAGCCCATCAGCTCCTTATCCGATTGGAAAATAAAGGCCGTCTGCCTCGAAAACAGGGCCGCCGGGCGGTGTTCGCCCAGATTAAATACCTCCACGGCCAGCACATTATCGCCTTCCGTCAGCCAGGGAGCCAGGTCGATGCTCTCATAGCGCCAGTAGTTAAAACTCCCCTTGGCAGGTCCGCACGTTACCATCTCTCCGTTCACCCAGAGCTTATACCGATTGTCGGCCGACAGGTGCACCATAAGCGATTCGGGCACCCGCTCCAGATAAAAGGCATTGCGGAAGAGAAAGACCCCGTAGTCGAGTACCGAAGCCCTGGGGTGGGTGATCCAGTCGGCCTTCCATGAAAAACGTTCATGGTCCCAGTCGCTGTTCACAGTTATACCGGTCTCCTGTGCCACTGTCGGAACAGCTGCAGTGAAGACAATAAACAATAGGCAGGCGAAGCGTAGCTTTTTCATATTGCTTGGTTTTACTTTCAAGTTTGCCATTGGGAACGGAATTCAACTTCCATATCTCCAAAACTAAGTTTATAGGGTGTTTTAATGTGTGGTGAAAGGCAAAAGTTTTCACCCTCAGGATAATGTGTCCTGAATCTATGAATTGCTTTGCGTGAATATTTATCCGGATTAATCATACATTCTATGGTATCAACCCTGTTTCCCTTTCCGGGTAGAATGAAATCGATCTCAGCCTTCTCTTTATTACGCCAGTATTTAACTGCTTTGTGATTTACACTGAGCATATCAAGCACCAGGTGCTCCCAGAGCAAGCATCTGTCTGTATCCCTGATCTCATTCCAACCCTGCACATGGGTCACAAAACCAGTGTCAAAAGCATAGACTTTGGGGCGCTTTACAATTTCATGCTGTCTTCTGCTTGAGAAAGGCTCTACCAGCCTGATGGCGTGAGCTGCCGACAATGCTTCAATGTGTGCCATCACTGTTGGTCTGCTCAGTGCACAGTCTTTTGAAAGGGAAGTAATCTCAAGAACTCCTCCGCTCTGTATGAAGAGCAGTTCCATCAGTTTCAGGAATCCGCTTCGGTTCCGAACCCCGAATAGTTCCTGAATATCTCTGGCATAGAAACTGTCTATCCACTCAGAAAAGAGATCTGCATCTTTGTCCTTCTTCAAAAGGAATTCCGGCAAGCCGCCATGAAGCATTCTCCGGTCCAGATCACTTAAATTAAACGTATCCAAACATTCGTTCCATAGCACAGGTGGCAAATGAATTTGGATTTTTCTGCCTGTAAGGGTATCCCGGAATTTTTTTGTTGCTGCCAGTGTGGACGATCCTGTGGCCAGAATTTTCATCCCCGGAACCCCATCGGGACTTGTTTCAGTATATTCATCTATCCCAATTTTCAGGACCAGACTGGGATCATTAATTCTGTGGATTTCATCAAGTATAAGGGTCGTTCCCGGAGTCAGGTTCCGGAAAAAGTATTCCGGATTCTCCAATTGTCTGCGTACCGAAGGCAGATCACAATTCAGGTAAACAGCATCGGGCAACATTTTACACAGGGTGGTTTTCCCGCTTCTACGAACTCCGGATAACCAGATCAGGGGCCTTTTTTCCCACGCCCTTTCAAATTGTTTGAGCCATATTGGACGAACGATCATGCAAGTATATTTTACAGAAATATACACCAAATGTAAAGTATGATATACAAAAACGCAAATAATTTGGAGGATTCGAATGCATTTAAAATATTGTTACCGCTCATTCGTCTACAATAACAAAGGGAATAATAAAAGATGACCGTTGCAGATAAAATACAGATTGAAGAACTGGTAAAAGAGGAGCAGGGCCGATTGCTGGGTTTTATCCGCAGACGGGTGGAGAACGAGGACGATGTCCGCGACATTGCCCAGGATGTGTACTACCAGCTTACGGTGGGTTTCAATGACATACGAAAGGTGGCATCGCTCACCTCCTGGCTGTTTTCAGTGGCCCGCAACAGGATCACCGATCACTACCGCAAAAAGCGACCAGAGCGCCTTTCGGAGAAGGTAGTCGCAGGAAGCGAGGGGGAAGAAGGGCCCCTGAAACTCGAAGATATCCTGCCATCGCTGAGCCATTCTCCCGAGGATGAGTATATGCGTGGAGTGATATGGGAGACTATCGAGGCCTGCCTGGAGCGTTTGCCCGAAGTCCAACGGGAGGTGTTTGTAATGAACGAATTTGAAGATTTGAGCTATAAAGAGATCGCTGAACTCACCGGTGAAGGGATCAATACACTGCTGTCGAGAAAGAGGTATGCGGTGACATACCTGAGAGAACAGCTACAGGATTTGTATACACAGATGAAAGAAGAATAACATAAAAACAAAATATCATGAAAGCAAAAACAGGTTTTAAATACGCAGGATTTGGTGTGCTGGGCGTAGCCGCCGTATTCGGATTCACTTATGTGGTGATGTTACTCTGGAACGCTCTGGTTCCTGAACTATTCAACGGTCCCATCGTAAGCTACTGGCAAACCATGGGTCTGCTGGTCCTTTCGAAGATCATCTTCTCCGGCATAGGCGGAGGCAAGGGCGATAAATCGTGCCATCCCGGGAGTCAGCGTTGCGAGGACGATTTTCCCAGAAGCAAGTGGAGGCAGAAGTTCGAGGCCAAGATGAATGGCAAGGTGGAAAAGGAAGAGCCGAAGGGGAGCGTTGAAGGCGATCCGATCGTAAGCGAATAATCGGGAGTCACACCGATAATCGCGAATCGCACACCCGTAAATAATAAGCCCCCGGCAGCTGTCGGGGGCTTTTCAGTTCCGGCTCCGGCTCCGGCTTATTCAGTCATAATCAGCCAGTCGCCCGGTACCTGTGAATAGGTGCCCAGCTTATTCATTTCTTCCAGAAGCGGTTGCAGCTTGGCCATGGCTGCTGCTCCTTTTTCGGTGGGGGTTCCTCCATCGTTCCAATAGACGTGGAAGGCTTCGAGGGTCTCCCA
>JAOZQY010000002.1:138966-145637 GCA_029931975.1 Bacteroidales bacterium
ACGGCAATAAGTAATCTTTTCATAACATAAGGGATTAAATGTGAATAAAATTGTGAATAAAGTGAGGTGAATGAAACGAGAGAAACCACAGATATAATAAAGACGTATGAAGGGTGTATTTTGTTGAGATTAAATGACTTGTTGGAAGGTGCCTTCCTTACAAAAGTTTTCGCCGGCTGTATTGCATGCTTAAAGCTAGTATTTTGTAGATTTGATCGACCAAGCACCTGACCTATGAAATTTAGCGCACTATTCCTGTCTGTCCTCCTCTTTACGACCCTCGTTCTGCCCTTCAATTCAAGTGGACAGGACATTTTTCCGCAGAGTGCTAAGGAGGAAGCCTCCCAGGTGAGACCAGACAGTGTGGTACTGCAGCCCTTCCCAACCATCGGGATCACACAGGAGTTTGGGGCGACCAACAGATTGATCACGGAGGCAGAAAAAAAGCATCTGAGCGAAGATGTGCTGACAAGTTTTACCAGCGAATCGGATTCACTTGCGTCTCATATCAGTGGATTCCTGGGCGATTCAACGACCATGACCCTGGAGGATGTCACTTCCAGAGAGCTGGATCAGATTGCTCAGCGTGCACAGTTCCATATTAATCTCGTAGAGGGCCAGCAGGATCGTCTCTCAAAAGAGGCCAATGCCCTTGAAAGTGAAATGATGCTGCTTCAGGACAATCTCCAAAGGTGGACCCTTACCCTGGAGCAGGAAAGCAACAATCAGGCGCTGGAATCGCGGCTTACGCGCATCCAGAGAACCATCCAGGAGGTCGATTCGCTGCGCCGGCTGCTTCAGCAAGATATGATGGTGATTCTGGAGATGCAGGACAATCTTGCCGATAAGAAAACAGCACTGGAAGAGGTGGTGTCGCGGGTGAAGGCGCAGCAGGTGGTGCTTGGCGAGACCCTCTTTAACAGGGATGTGCCCGGTTTTTTCAAGGATCTGGGCAACTTGCATAAGTCCGGACTGGTCAGATTGCATCTGCAAGAATTTAGGGAATCGGTCCGTACCGACATCGCCCTGGTGAAGTCGGGGTATATGCGGAGTATGGTCCTGTCCCTGCTAATGTTGCTGGCCTTACTGTCCCTCTCTATCTGGCTCAAAAATAACCAGGTACGCTGGATTTCAGAAGAGCATTCCGAATTATCAGCCTTGCACCGGGCCTTCATCAACTCCCCGGTGGCCTCCTCCCTCTTCCTGGGGGCACTGCTTATCCGCCTCCTGATTCCCGATCTTCCGGAAACCTTCTATGCCATCAACCTCGTGCTAATGATGGTCCCCATGGCCCTCCTCATGGTCCGGATCTATGGAAGCGTGTTTCGTACCTGGATTCTTGTGCTGTTGATTGTCACCGGTATAAACCTGCTTTATGAGCTCTCCTACCATCCGGGCGTTCTGATCCGGATCCTATTGATGGGCGTGAGTGTGATCGGCATCTGGCTCTTTACCTGGGTGTACATTAAGAAACCCTTTGAAGGATTGATTAAGCACAGACTGATACACAAGTTATTCAGAGTTTTGTTGTTGATATTCCTGGTGCAGCAATTTCTGGCCATCATAGCCAACCTGATTGGTGCTTTTCGACTGGCCGAATTTTTCGCGTTGATCCCCTTGCAGATTACCCTCCTGGCCATTGCCATCCAGCTCACCACCAAACTGGCCGATACCATACTTTTCCTGTTTCTGTCGGGCTCTTATATGCAGAAGCTCAATATAGTGAGGGAGGAGTTCCAGGTGATCTACCGAAAGGGCACCTGGCTCATTGATTTCCTGCTTCTGCTTCTCTTCCTTTCCATTGGTCTGCAGATCTTGCGGATCAAGGATCTGGTATTTGACTGGGGAAGGGGAGTTCTCAACAACGGAAGACATATTGGAGCCATAGAGATTACCTTGGGCAGCATCCTGATCTTTGTCTTTGTGATCTGGCTTTCCATTATGATCAGCAGGATCATCAGTCATGTGCTGGAGAAAGATGTCTTTACCCGGGTAAGCACCGCCAAGGGCGTTCCCGGAACGGTGGTCCTCTTGATGAAGATCGCACTTATCTCGGCAGGTTTCTTCCTGGCGGCCGGAGCTTCGGGCATGCAGTTGACCAACCTCTCCATTGTGCTGGGGGCCTTCTCGGTGGGGATCGGTTTTGGACTGCAAAATATCTTCAACAACATGGTATCGGGACTGATCCTGGCCTTTGAGCGCCCCATCAATGTGGGCGATGTGGTGCAGGTGGGCGAGCTGATGGGTACAGTAAAAGCCATTGGTCTGCGAGCCAGTACGGTGAAAAGCTTCGATGGGGCAGAGGTCATTGTTCCCAACGGTAATCTGATCTCCAACGAGATGATCAACTGGACCCTCTCCGACGCCAACCGCCGGATGGATCTCCGGGTGGGGGTGGCCTATGGTACCGATCCTGAGCGGGTACTGGCGCTTTTGGAAAAAATTGCAGCGGAGCATACCGGGGTGCGGAAAAAGCCGCTCCCCAAAGCCTATTTCATCGAATTTGGCGACAGCTCGCTTAATTTCAGACTGCTGGCCTGGGTCAAGCTGGACAACCGCCTGGAGGTGGAGAGCGAAATCAATGTGCTGATCAATAAGAAGCTGGCTGAAGCGAATATCGAGATCCCCTTCCCACAGACCGATCTGCATATCCGTTCGGATGCCACCAAAGCAAAACCGGCATCAAAACCAACCGCCGGTAAATAGGTCCGTTCGTTTTTGCATATCATGTTTTGTAACATTACAAAATGTAACTTACAAAATGTAATATGAAAACGCCATTTACTCCTTTCCCGTTCGAAGACTTTTCCAAGCAGATCCAAGATCAGACCATAGCGTCTGTTTTAGACTGGACCGAAGGCTATACCTACTATGTTCAGCTTCTCTGTAACCGACTGTTTATATCCTCGGGGAAGCAGGTTCATCCGGAATTATGGAAAGAAGAGGCGATGAAATTATTGAATGAACAGGAGTATGTATTCTATTCCTACCGGGAGGGACTTACACCTCCTCAATGAAATCTGTTGAAAGCTCCCACTTCCAAAGAATTCATCACCGATCACCAACTTGGTACATCTGCTACTGTGTTGTGTTCCCTAAAAACGCTTGAGAAGAAAGAGTTGGTTTTCCGGGAACTGGACCAGGACGGAAAAGCATACTATGGGGTGTATGACATCCTCTTCAGGCGCTGGATCAGAGGCTAATAAAAAGTCTCAAGACTGCCATCCCCGCTTATGGTAGATGCTTGCTCAGAAATGTTGATAAACTACATACAAGGATATTTTCTCGTATCAAGTACTCATCGGTAAAAGGGGTAATGATGAAATTGTTTTTGGCACCAACATCCCGGATGGCCTCTGTTAATCCCCTGCTGATTTTTGGCGCGGAAGTGTACTTAATTTCTACAGCACCAGATCGATTTCAGCTCCTTCATGGGTTCTGTAAAAAAAGCTATCTGTCTGTGTATCCAGGTTAGCTATGATTTGTTCAATCACGTAACCTTCCCAGGAATGTCCCAGTATTGGATGAGATTCGAGTCCATCCATATTTTGGATATCTAGAATATGATGTAGCATTCCCGAATCACGGATATAGATTTTCGGTGATTTGACCAATCTCTTTTTCACATTTACTGAATAGGGATAGAGTTGTCGGATCAGGAGGCATGCTCCAGGAAGGAGAGGTATTTTTTGATTGATCTGGGGGCCAGTTCAAGTGACTTTCCCAGCAGGGGGAGATCTCTTTCCAGGTAAGTACGAATGAAACCCTCATGCCATTTTGTTCGTTGAGTTACTCCAGGAGCCAGGAATGCATCCGGATATCCACCGCTTATCCAGTGATGGACCAGATCCTTATGCTCAATGACCTCATTTAGCAGGAATGGAGTGAGTTCTTCATACACAATGCGACCGGCCAGGGATTCTGAAGAATCTCTGATTAGTTCGGGGGAAGCAGATTCAAGCAGGATGAAACGTGCATTGACACGGTGCCGGTCAACCATGGAGCGCAGAACCGGGAACAGATGTGGCATGCGCTGAATCTCATCAAGCACGACGCACTTATCCTGGTTTCGTTCCATGAAAAGTACCGGATCGTCCAGTTTCGCAAGGTCTGTAGAATTTTCAAGATCCAGGTAGATCGCTTCCCTGGGGAGGTCTGGCAGAAGCTTGGTAAGCAATGTTGTTTTTCCAACCTGACGGGGCCCTATAATCCCGGTGACCGGAAAAAAAACCAGTGATTCCCGGAGGCTATGCTGCAGAATCCTTTGAATCATAAGGCGAAATTTCTAATAAACCTGAAAATATGCAATTCAATGTACCATTTTCAGGAATAAATACTTCAGTTTCTTTCCAGGATGGGAGCGGTGGTTTTCCGCATTAAGATTTCATCATGCCCTTCCACCAGGTAATTTTTCAATATCCCGATCTGCTCATAACCGAGGTTCAGATAGAATTTCTGTGCCTCCGGATTAAACGACGAGACACACAAAAACAGATTCGCACAGGTCGAGAAGATCTCCTTTTCGATAAATGCCATCATCTGACTACCCAGTTTTTTGCCTCTCCAGCCCGATTTCACCGCGATACTTTTCAGGTATCCCGAAAAAGCTCCTCTGGTTTGAATAACGATGGTCCCCATGATATCCTTCCCCATCAGGGCGGCATAAACTTCGTTCAGGGGGTCCTCCAGTGTATTCAACAAATGATCCCGGTTCATGCCCAGGGTGATCCAGGGTTCCGAGTCAGCCATAATCTCGACACAGGCTTTTTTTTCTTCACTGTTCAATACTTTTCGGAGAATTAAACCGGGTTCTTTCATCATCTTTATTTTCTTTATCGCGATGCTTAAAAGTAAACAAATGTATCTTTGTTTTCAATGAGTCCGCTATTGGTTTTAACCATCCTGGTTATTTATTTTGCCGTACTGTTACTGATATCGCGCTTTACCTCCCGGAAGGTATCAGTCGATACCTACTTTACCGGTAACCGTCAGTCGCCCTGGTATGTGGTGGCCTTCGGGATGATTGGTGCCTCGCTGTCGGGCATCACCTTTATCTCCGTACCCGGTGAGGTGGGGAACACTCATTTTTACTATTTTCAGCTGGTGCTGGGATACCTGGTGGGGTATTTCATAATCGCCAATGTCTTGCTTCCCCTCTACTACAGGCTCAAGCTCGTCTCCATATACTCTTACCTGGAGACCCGTTTCGGGGCGGTTTCCCATAAAACCGCCTCCCTCTTTTTCTTGCTCTCTCAGTCCATCGGCGCCTCCCTCCGGCTTTTTGTGGTGGCAGGAGTGCTGCACCTGGCCCTCTTTCAGCACTGGCATATTCCCTTTATGCTCACCGTGGTAATTACCATTGCGCTAATCTGGATCTATACCAACAAGGCGGGGATCAAAACCATAGTCTGGACCGATATGTTCCAGACCGCAATGATGTTGTTTGCCGTAGGGGTGAGTATCTATATCGTATCGGCCGATATGCAGCTTTCCTTCGGGGAATTGATAAAAACCATCGTCCATAGCGAACACTCCACCATTTTTAATTGGGACTGGAAATTTGAAAAGAACTTTTACAAGCAGTTTCTTACGGGCATCGTGGTGGCTATTGCCATGAATGGACTGGACCAAAACGAGATGCAGAAAAGCCTCACCTGTCGGAACCTGAAGGAGGCCCGGAAGAACATCTACCTCTACAGCCTTATCCTGGTGCTGACCAACCTGGTGTTCCTCTCCCTGGGCGTGCTGCTTTATGCCTACATCGATCAGTCAGGGATGGTCCTGCCGATGAACCAGGCTGGCAACTTCATTGATACGGATAAGCTGTTTCCCTCCCTGGCAATGAATCAATTTGGAACCACCGCGGGCATTATCTTTATGCTGGGAATTGCCTCAGCCGCCTTTTCGTCGGCCGATTCGGCCCTGACCTCCCTTACCACCGCCTTCTACACCGATTTTCTCCATCTCGATCATAAAACCGATACGGAGAAAAAACGCATCCGCCACCAGGTCAATATCGCCTTTGCCCTGATCCTGATCACCATCATCCTGATTTTTCGCGCCCTGAACAACGATAGCGTAATCAATACCGTGTTCACCATTGCCGGCTATACCTACGGTCCCCTGCTTGGCCTTTTCTCCTTTGGCCTCTTTACCAAACACAAAATCAGAGACAGGTGGGTTCCCGTAGTGGTTCTCCTGTCGCCCCTTCTGGCCTACCTGCTCAACCTCCTTCTGATTACCTCCTTTGACTTTAACCTGGGCTATACCCTTTTATTCTTTAATGGCCTGATCACCTTTGCCGGACTCTGGATGATCCGGATCCGCCTGGCACCATAATTTGCACTTTCCAATCCCTTATTCCAATAGAATTGCACAAAATCAGGACCTAGCTGGTGTATTTCACGTCTGGATTTAATATGCACACAAGCTACAAACGCGCAGCATAGCTTAACTGAGTGTCCTAATTCCTTGAAATCAAAATTGCTATGGATTCGGAAACTCCGAATACCCGCATTAAAACCCGTATTTGAAGTCCTCCATGTAAGTGGAAACTACAACTGCAGAGTTTTCGGTAAATAAGAGTGCAGAGAAAATGGCAACAACAGTACACAACTAGTTTAGAAATTCACTCGATAATTACATTGCAACTTACACAATCTATATTAATT
>JAOZQY010000125.1 GCA_029931975.1 Bacteroidales bacterium
TGGATGCCGATATGGAATCATGGTATGTAGAACGAAGGTTGAACGAAAACATGGAGATTCCAGGATATGAAACTGCTGCTGAGCGAGAAAATGACTACTTCCTGCCCATGATCCACTTTAAATACAAAGCATTGACAAACTTGCAATTCCAGGGATCATATACCCAAACCCTTAACAGACCCATTTTTAATTCAGTGGTACCCTACGTGTATGTGGACAATGCAAATAAACCCTTTAAACACGAATCTGGAAATCCACAATTAAGACCCGAATTGTGGACCAATTACGATTTTAATGTAGCGCTTCATGGTGGAAAAGTAGGATTGTTCTCAATCAATGGCTTCTATAAGCAGGTAGAGGATAAAATATGGAACAGGGCCTGGACACGTCTGTCAGAAGATGAACCCATACCTCCCTTTACTGATGTTGATGAAGTGGATGTTACAGGGTTTTATAATCATGAATATGATGTTACCGTGATGGGTTTTGAAGTGGAGTGGCAAACCAATTTTTGGTATTTGCCCAAGCCCTTTAGCTATTTTACTTTGTCATTGAATTACTCTTACATTAACAATGAAACCAAGTATCCATGGGAAGAGGTAACTCTCGAACCTGTTGATACTACCGACAGGGGCAGGGTTATCTATGAAAAAGTGCGCTTGGATTCTGCCTATGCCGGCCCCATGATCAACCAGCCAACTCACCTGGTAAACGCCTCACTGGGTTTTAGTTACAAAGGGTTTGATACCTGGCTCTCATTTCAATACATAGGTGATATCCCAATAAGTATGAGCGGTGCTGAAGAGAAGCATGTAAATAAAATTGCTTTTGCGAGGTGGGATCTCCAGAGCCGGTTGGAATTACCTGTTGATGGACTGGAGCTAATGTTCAATATCTCCAATATTAATAACATACAGGAAGAGCAGTACATGAAAGGGGATTCCCGGCCACTGCATTTGGAAAGATATGGCTGGACAACTGATCTCGGGATCAGATATAACTTCTGATAAACCTGATTCTAAATATGATAATAACCTGAAAAAAGAAGGGAGGTGAGAAACGAGAGATCAAATTGATTGTAAACCTATCTAATTATAAATCTGAATTATTTAAACTTAACTACTATGAAAAGAATAATTACAAAAACTCTTTTATCCGGCGCATTTATGTTATTTGGCGTACTTGCGTTTGCTCAGGACACTCTTGTTGTTGAGCAGGGATTGGGTACACTTAATACTGCCATTGAAGAGAATGGCGGTGATGTGATCTATCAACTCACAGCCGGTAGCTGGTATGGATTGAATGCAATTATTGAAGCTAGCGATGAAACCCTGGGAGCGGGTGGTAGTCTAACCATTATTGGTGAGGAGACCGATGGAATTCCAGCTATGATCCAGGTGGGTAACGACCTTGAGGGTGGTGTACTTAGCGTACTTATCCGAACTTTCAATGACTTAACATTGAAAAATTTAATGCTCATTGATCAGGATGCCTCCGGAACCCCCGGATCGTCTGTGTTGGAACTTGCTGCACCGGTAAAAGTTATCATCGATAACTGTGTGTTTGACCCAGCCGGCCAGTGGTATATGATTCTTGGACAAGATCCTGCAAATGGATCCAAAATGTATATGACAAACAATCTTATTCTCAGGAACGGTAGCATGGGTGGCCCCAATGACCCGGGAATACTGGAGTCTAATCAGTGGGACACATTGTACATAGAGAATAACTCTTTTGTTTCCACAGGACAGTCACTGTTTGTTGGCGCACAACACCGGACTCCTCCCAACAATTTCATTTGGATCAATCACAATACCTTCCTATGGCACGATGTATGGCTCGGAATACCCTTCAACGATCTGGAATATTACATGACCAATAACCTGTTTCATGATGTCAGTATTTTTAGTCAGCTTTACTCCTGGGGTCAGTTCTTCCAGGATTATCCGACAGGAAATACGATGCTCAGTTTAGCCAACACCGATACTCTGGTCATTGATACACTCGGTACTCTTGAAACGTTGCCATCTGTAAGAACCAAATTCTGGCAACGTAACCTGCAGTACACCTCCGACGGAGTAAAGGGTATTACGGCATATGCAAAATCCAACGATACCATTGCTCCAGTCTATTCGATTCCAATGTTGTGGGAAGATGATACACCTGACTGGTTTGCAAGTGACGGTCCGGTTGTTTCTCCTGCCGACTCCAGCAGAGAGAATCGCATCTTCAATGATGATGTAAACTGGCCAAACATGAAATTCAACCATAACATGTATGACCTTGATCCACAATATACCGATGCCCGGATTTATGATCTAAGTGATAGTGCAGGTACGAATGCACTTAGCTGGTTCCAGAAGTATATCTGGGGCCTGGCGAATATTCCAGAGCCCGCTGACTGGCCAAGTTACATGTGGGATGTGGATGGATGGGCCGGTACCGATCCTGCCTATTATCCGGAAGTATGGCCTCGTTTTGACGGTGCATACACCAATCCAACACTGTTAACAGCTTCTACGGCAGGATTGCCTCTGGGAGACCTAAACTGGTTCCCGCAGGCCAAGGCATCCTGGTTGCATCATCAGGACGCCATTGCCCAACATATTATGAACCTGGATGAGAGTCAGTATTTAGGAGTAGGTACAGAAGAGGCCAAAATCGAAGTAGCTTTCAAAGTATATCCAAATCCCGTTCAGGATTTCATTAATTTACAGAGCACGCAGAAACTGGACCGCCTAAAAATTTACAACCTCACCGGGAGTCTTCATAAAATTGTTGACCTGAACGCTCAGGCTGACATGAATATTGATGTCTCTGATCTTCCCCAAGGCGTCTATCTACTTAAAGTAGAGTTTGCCGGAGGCGGATATTATTCTTCAAAGATTATAAAAGAATAATATGTCAAAGGCTAATATCTCTTCAACAAGAGATCTAGTATAGTAGTAGATTCTTTTTCTTTGTGAGCGCAGTGATCTCTAGTTTATTGATCGCTGCGCTTTTTCCCTTTTAATCTGACACTAGAATCAAAATAAATACTCTCAGCATTATGAACCGCATTACAATTGTAGCACTTCTTCTCATTTCATTGAATATAAAGGCACAAAAAACTATTCCACTCTATTCGGGAGACATTCCAAATTATAAGCCTAATACCAGGCGAGAGATAGTCATGACGCAAGATGGCAAGTTTTTTGGATATCAAAGCGTTTTTGAACCAACATTGAGGATCTATCTGCCGGATCAGAAAGAAATGCCAACAAGCGCTGTAATAATTTGTCCGGGAGGCGCTTACGAATTCAATTCTTATCAGTCAGAAGGAATTGAAATTGCCGAAACATTTATAAAGAATGGGATTGCAGCTGTTATCTTGAAATACCGATTACCGGATGATTCAACAATGATTGACAAAACAATAGGTCCTTTACAAGACGCCCAGCAAGCCATAAAAACAGTCCGCCAACACTCCTTCGAGTGGAATCTTGATCCGGAAAAAATTGGAATAATGGGATTTTCAGCTGGAGGTCATTTAGCTTCAACAGCAGGAACTCATTTCAAGAAATCTTATATACCAAATGAAGAGAAAGTAAGTTTAAGACCAGATTATATGATATTAATATATCCGGTAATTAGCATGGAAGAGGGATTAACCCATAAAGGGTCCTGTACTAATCTACTGGGTGAGTCCCCGACCAGGGAACAGATTAAATTCTTTTCAAATGAGCTACATATTCATCCAGACACCCCGCCTACCTGGCTTACACATACAGGAGACGATGAAGTAGTACCTGTTGAGAATAGCATTCTCTTTTATCAGTCATTAATACAAAATGGAATCAGGGCCGAAATGCACCTTTACCCGGCAGGTAATCATGGTTTTGTATTAAAACTTCCTGCCAGTGAATGGATGCAGCCACTATTTAAATGGATGAAGAATTCAGGTTTAGTTAAGTAATTTTACAATTTGATTTTATTGCTTCCGGAACTCAAATCAGTCTCCTGAGATTCCCAGACAAACTTCCCAGGTAAACCTTCTGGCAAAATAATCTCAGCTGTAATTCCCTCGTCTCCGCTCCTTTTCAGCTTAACAATAATCTCTCCCCCTGGATGTAAAATTTTACATTCCAAATCATTTAAAGGTCCGAGATGTGGTTCAATCCTGACCGTCTTGAACCCGGGAGATGCAGGCTCAATACCACATACTATTGAAAGAAAATGATAATTTGGACTGGCGCTCCATGCATGACAATCGGATCTTGTTGGTTCCGGAGTCTCAGCAAAAGTCGTAAGCCCCATATTTATCATCTCTTTCCACGAATCGAGTAGACTTAGGTAGTCATCAGCCAATCCCGCTTCCTTCATGGCCTGGATCAGATAGAACTTAAAGTAAAGCGTTGTCTGAACAAGATCTTCATCGGTGATTATCCTGTCAAATATCTTGGCACTTTCCTGGGGCTCAAGCATACCCGTTAGAATTGCGAGGACATTTGCATGCTGACTAAAAGAAGATTTGTCAGGAGTATCAGCAATTAAACCTTTTTCATTGCTCCAGCATCGTTCATAACTACTCCTCCATAAAGATTCAGAGAGTTGCGCGTATTCCATGGCCTGATGTTGATTTCCAAATGCTTCAAACAATTCTGCAGCCATTTGAAGCGCATGTACATATTGGAGGGTAATAATTGAAGAATTTCCATCAATGGCTCCAGGGGGAGTCCCCCCAAGAGGTTTCTGGTTGTTCCATGACCCAAAAGACCAATCCACAAAATTCCACCAGTCCATGGGTCCCAACATCCCGGTTTCATCAATCTGTTGCCCGTACCAATACAGTACATTTCGGACCCCGTTCAACTGTTTCTTTACAAATTCAGGATCATCCCGATGCATCCAATAATCATGGATCATCTCTATCCAGATCAATGAGAATGTGGGTATTACCTGTGGCTCAGAGCAAGGAAAGCGGCTTTGAGTCAGCCCTATTGGCAAAAGCGAATTACGAAACTGGTCAATTGCATTTCGCATCAATTTATCATCAGCAGCCACATACAGCGAAATTAAGGCCTGTATTCTGGTATCTCCCACATATTGCAGTTGCTCATAGTAGGGACAATCAAAATAAGTCTCTCCTGCACATAAGCGAGCTGTTCGCCAGCCAACCTCCCAAATATTTTGTAATTCCGGATCACTACTACTAAAAGATGCCTTCTCTTCAAATGGATATGCGGTAAAATATCCATATAAGTCTTCGATGATTAAAGGCTCATTTTTGGTCACCACGGAAAGTTCCAGGTATCTGTATGTCCGGAACCAAAGAGGTTGAAAACGTCTGTTTTTTTCTCCATCCGGCATGAATTTATCGGAATAATAACTCAACATTGTTTTGCCTTTAGTTTGATTGCGGTTGCCCTTGATTCCGTTTTCATCAACCAGCGCTTCAGCATAACTAATTTCTATGGAAGAACCTTTGCCGCCGCTTACCAGGATCTCGGGATAAGCTGTTGTAAGGAAAGTCTGATCAAACAAGATCTTTACTTCACGATGAGCCGGTATGGTTAAGGGAGACTTCCCTTCCAAAAAATGCGTTCCAACCTGTGTATTTTCAGTCCTTTCTACCTCCTTGATTCGCTTAAGTCTATACTCCATAAAGGGAATATTTCGGGGAACAAGGTTCCAGTCCCAGAAAGTGAACTTTCCATTCGGGATACCATTACCCAGCATTCTGGGAATCTTCCACGCACTGTCATTATAGCCTGCCAACTCCCAACCATAGGGATACCTTGAGCCATCCACCTCATTTCCCAGCCCTACCACAGTATGAGAAGATGGTACAAGAGGAGGAATATAGGCCTCGTTTTTATACACTTTCCATCCCTTCCCACTGTTTATTCGCATTTCAGTAGTACCGTTTCCCTGAACAATAAAGGCAGTTTTGTTCGATACCTGTGCCAGCGGTTTAAACTCACCAAAGTTCCATACAACTGCTGCAAGGAGATTTTCACCTGTCTTTAAATATTTTGCAATATCTATTGTTTCGAAGCGCCAATTAGCAAGATCTCCACGGGCAGGTCCTTTGCAAACTTCCGTTCCATTTATATATAATCTATAACGATTATCGCCGGAAACATGAATAATAAATTCATCTGGCTGAACTTCCAAATTAAATGTTCTTCTAAAATGAAATACGCCATAATCCGTCAAGGAAACACCGGGATAAGTAATCCATTGCGCATTCCATTTACTGTTTAGTATGGAAGGATCTATTGTTGCACACCCCTGTCCCATTAGGCCATTTGGAGTCATAAAAAGAAGGAGGAACCACACCAATGAGTACTTAGCTCTATTTCGTATTTGTTTCATCATTTGAATATAAATCAGTATTTATAAAGATAACACTCCATAGCAACACACTGAAATTCATAGGCCCCTTTTTCTTTGGAAGTACCCCGATTTTTCTCACTTTCCTGTAGGCTATTATACAGGAACCGGAAAAGGCTTTATGAGAAAGATTCAGAAGCAGGACATTCGACTTCTTGGCGCCACGATGTCCAATCGGGTACAGCAAAGATTGGTGTATATGCAGCTGAAATTGCTATTTATAACACCTAATTGGAGCTGAGCTTATATTTAGTTAGTAATTCGCGTTTTGCATTATCATCCAGAGATTTCATATAGCCTTTCCAACCCGGACAGAAACCGATATGCCATCTCCAGAATTTCCCAATAAATGATTTAGGATTGTCGTCGTACTTCTTACGAATCTTGCAATGTTCGCATTGAGGTGTTGCCATGTTAGTTAGTTTTTCCATGAATATAGCCAGAAGATCCCTCGAATAATTAAAAATCTCTGTTTTTATGCCGGTTTCAGCATCAAGCATCCTTTCGCAAGATCATCTCACGTCGAAAACTATTTTATCCCTCAAAGTTTTGGGATATTAATGGCTTTTGCTTTAGTTTACCTTCGATAATCAGATCGCTATGAAAACACATGTATTAACGCTCTTGGTTTTATCCTTCCTTCTTTCCTGTAATTCCACATCCACAAATCCAGGTAGAGATTCAGAGAAAATCATTTACCAACCGAAAGATAAAGAAATCCTTGAACAGGTTCTGGAGCTCTATGCTACAGACAAGGAGGCAACAACTTCAGCTTTGATGATTAAGGTGGGCAGCTTTTTTAAGGGAACACCCTATGTGGCCCATACCCTCGAAACAGCGAAAGAGCAGCTGATCGTGAATTTGCGTGAAATGGACTGCACTACATTTGCAGAAAACTGTCTGGCCATCTCCAGAACGATCCAAAGTGACTCTCAGACCTTTGAACAATTCACTTCTGAATTACAGAACATACGTTACCGGGATGGAAAGATTGATGGCTACCCTTCCCGGCTGCATTATTTTTGTGACTGGATCTATAACAACGTGGAAAAGAATCTGATTAGAGATATGTCTGAAGAGATTGCACAAACGCCTTTCTCCAAAGAGATTAATTTTATGAGTACCCACCCTGGTAGTTACAGGCAATTAAAAGATAGTATTTCCCTGGTAGATCGTATTGCTATCCAGGAGAAGGAAATATCATCCAGGAAGATGTACTTCATTCCTGAAACCAGGATCGCTGAGGTAGAAAGCAAACTAATGGATGGTGATATAGCAGGGATCACTACCGAAATTGAAGGCATAGCCATTCAGCATGTGATAATCCTTATCCGGCAGAAAGGCCATATCCATTTAATGCACGCTTCATCGAAATCAGAAAAAGTGGTGGTTTCAGATCTTACCCTGGAAGAGTATCTCCTGAACAGTAAGTCCGCAAACGGAATTATGCTAGCCCGACCTATATAACTGTTTA
>JAOZQY010000126.1 GCA_029931975.1 Bacteroidales bacterium
CGCTGTTCATCAATTGATTTACGTGCTGCAATACCAACCAGACACGACATAGCTCCATCGCGTGTTCCGGCAGCATGTTTCAGCGGATCAGCCATATCCGGGTCACGGAATATTTTATCATGAAGACGCTGGTCACCACCTCCATGGCCACCACGTGAAGCTTCCACTTTTATCATTTTGTGATCCTTATCAAAATTGTTCATTAGGAAAATCTCGTCATAACGGGTATTCCCGGATGCTGACTGATTCATCTCAGCTGCATGCAATTCAGACTGGTTAATTTTATCCTGCCTTCTCCAGGGAATATCTTCCCATGATTCCAACCGGCCTTCAAAACCGTTAAAAGCTATTCGCCAGCCCTCATAGGGAGAGTAAGTCGTCAGTGAATAACTCACCTGTACATTGTTGGCATATTTGATCTGTACTGCCATTTTATCGAATATATCAATGTCTTCTCTCCAAAGGCAGTTGTCACGGATATAACCATCGTATTTCTCATTTTCTACATAGAGTTGCCACGACCTTTGGTCCTTACTGATATCCCAGAAGAATTTACATCTATCCGTATAGGCACAATTTCGACAGTTGGCACCTCTGAACTTATTGTTAATGCCGTAATGTTCGAGCGACCCGTGAGCAACGACCTCAACCGGATCTGAATCGATAAGCCAGTTTAAAAGATCAAAATGATGTGTTGCTTTATGTACTAGCAAAGTACCCCCCTTATCTCTTTCACCATGCCAGCGGCGAAAATAGGAAGCGCCATGATACACGTTCAGATACCAGTGGAAATCAACGGAAGTTACCTTTCCAATTGGTTTTGTTGCCAGTTGTTCTTTAATGGCTGTAAACAGGGTTCCGTACCGATAGTTAAATCCAATGGTGCATTTTTTCCCAGTCAGCTTTTCTGCCTTTAAAATTGCTCTTGATTTATCTTCATCGGTGGTCATTGGTTTTTCTGAGACCACATCTGCACCCAGCTCCATGGCTCTGATAATATACTTGTGATGTGTGGAATCAACAGTTGTAACGATAACCATTTCGGGTTTGGTTACATTCATCATTTCATCGAAATCAATAAAAACCGGACAGCTCACATTCATGGTTTGTTTTGCTAGTTCCAGGCGTCCCGGATTGATATCACACAATCCGACAAATTCCACAATGTCCCCGTAATTCTCAACAATTCGACTGCCCCAGAAAGAGGTGCCTCTCACACCGGTTCCAACCAGGGCAATCCTTTTTCTGGAAACACCTGGCATTGCCGCATTAAGCGGATTAGATAAAACCGATCCGGCCATTACAGCTCCGGTCGTAGTTATAAATTCTCTTCGTTTCATGATTGAGTATAAGGTTTTGGGTTTATTCTTAAATAGCAATATCTAAATTGATCTTTTGGGACACCCTTTGCTTGATCAAAATGCATTTTCCGGATAATCGTAAATGCCAACTATTAACACTAATTCATAGAGTAGATCGGACTGGACACCATCAAAAACCAATGATATTATCAGATAGCACTTTGCCCGGAAGATCACTGCTTTTCATAGAGGGGGAAAACTACTGATGCTAAATGCGCACTGCTCATAATCTCAGTTATTTTCTCAACTTCATCGGGGTGTTCTCCGGCAATATTTGTTTGTTCCGAAGGATCTTTCTCAAGATCATATAGTTCGATGGGATTATCAGGATTATCACAAACATTCAACCTAATTCCTTTCCATTTTCCCATGCGGACAGCTTGCTTTCCGTTCTGTTCTGAGAATTCCCAATAGAGGTAATCGTGCTCTTTTTGTCCTTCATTCCCGAGAAGAGTCGGCAGGAAAGAAATTCCATCAATATTGTCCGGTGTTTTCGCTCCTGCAATATCAGCTGCAGTTGGCAGAACATCCCAGAAAGCAGAAATATGTCCGGTCTCCTGACCAGGTTCAATCTTTCCTTCCCAGACCGCAATCATCGGAACGCGTATTCCTCCTTCATATAAATCGCGTTTGTAGCCTTGCAGTATTCCATTTGAATCAAAATAATCTGGATCGGCTCCACCTTCATGGTGGGGACCGTTATCAGAAGTAAAAATGATGAGTGTATTCTCATAAATACCCAGTTCTTTCAATTTTGCAATAATTTCACCGACCTGATCGTCAAGCACATTTACCATGGCCGCAAAAGCCGCATGTGATTCAGGCTGTGAACCATATGGCCCCTTCCTGAATCTTTCACCGCCATCAATGCCCTTATAAACAATTTCAGGTTCAAATTCCCCCCGGTATTTTTTCATGTATTTCTCTGGGGCAAACAATTCGGCATGTGGTATTATGGATGGGTAATACATAAAGAAAGGTTTGTCTTTGTTGTCATCCAGAAATTGCAAGGCCTGTTTATGGATTAAATCAGGGCCATATTCTTTGGTTTGCGTACCTACATTCCCTTCCAATATTACTTTTTCCTGATTGTGCCAAAGGTGATAGGGATAATAGTGATGTCCTAACGATTGACAATTGTACCCAAAAAACTCATCAAATCCCTGGTTGTTTGGATCACCTTCTGAGCCGGGGGGGCCTAGTCCCCATTTCCCAAAAGCACCGGTAACATAACCTGCTTCCTGCAATACTTCTGCTATGGTAACTGATTTGGCTTCAAGCGGATACTGGCCTTCGGGCTGAACCGACTTATTACCTCGAATAAACGTATGGCCTGTGTGTTTCCCGGTCATTAATGATGAACGGGATGGCGCACAAACAGTTGAACCTGAATAATGTTGGGTGAATTTTATACCGTTTGCAGCGAGATTATCGATATTTGGGGTTAAGAAGTTGGTCTGCCCGTAGCATCCCAGATCGCCATACCCCAAATCATCGGCAAGGATATATATAATGTTTGGTTTTGACGATTCAGCATTGTCAGGGCTTTTGAACTGGCAGGAGCAGAATAATGGTTGCAATAGCAGTGCTGACAATAGCAAATGAATTGTTATTCTTATCGAGGAATTCTGTTCTTTCATGATGTCATATTGATAATAAGCTGATAATTAACGCTTTAAATACTTTGACTGATAAAAAAAGGCATTTAAGCCCTTATCACAAGTTCATTGTGAAGTTTGCTCAAATGCCTAATATTTTTTCTAACTATCACCAATTGTCTTTTTGTTGCAAATTTGAATTAATGTCCAATTCATCCTGTGGGAAAGGCCATGGCAGGTCAGATTCCCGGAAAACCAAATCTGCAAGATAATAATGCCCTCTGGGACCTACTGTATACCTGTCGTAGTTTTCAGGATCCCATGTTAGATGCATACCGTAAAAAGATTTGTTCATTACTTCATAAGCTTCTCCCCATCTTACCAAATCCCAATACCTTAATCCTTCGAATACTAATTCAATTCTCCGCTCCCTTTTGAGGATTTCCCATAATCCGGCAGGATCGGTCTCTGTTACCACAGGCATGTTTACAGATTCCCTGGTTCTTACCAGGTTAATAGTCTGATCCAATAGATCCTGTGTGATGGGATCGTTACTTTTTATTTTGCATTCAAGGTAACTTAATAGTATTTCAGCATACCTGACAATGGGCACATCAGTTCCTCCATAATAGACATCGCCGGTATATGGTTCGTCTACATATTTCTTTACACAATAACCCGTCATTCCCGGATCCTCTCCAAATTCATCGCCTGTTGAGGTTGAATCGGGGTGCCCGTGGTAAGTTGATCCGTTAATAACTGATACTGCAGGGTAATAAATAGAGTAGAGCAATCGCGGATCGCGGTTTTCAGTAGGATTAATAGAGTCGTATAACTCACTATTGTCAATGGTTTTACCATCAACACAAAGGTATGCATCCACTAAATTCTGGAATGGATTTAGCCAGTGCCATCCTCCGTCAACATTGGGTCTAATATATAATTGAAGGGGATTGGAGTACTCATTGTCAAGATATTTCCTTGAGAAAATAATTTCAGGGCTTTGTTCACTTACCCCGTTAAAAAGTTCCATGTAACCGGGATCAATGCTATGGGCCTCAAGATCCATAACTTCTTTAAACGAACCGGCAGCACCAGACCAATCTTCTTCAGACATAAGCAATCTGCCTTTAATAGCCAGTGCAGCTCCTCTTATGATCCGTCCATGATCACTTGCAGGTCTTGTTACAGGCAGGTCCGGTGCAATAGCTGTGAGTTCGCTCAAAACAAAACTGACCACATTTTCTTTTGTTTCACTGGTAACGGAATTAGCCTCCTCCATCGAAAGCATAGATGTCACAAGCGGGACTCCGCCCCAGTATTGAGACATGTTATAATAGGCAAATGCCCTCAGAAACCTAACTTCAGCAACCATTTCTGCTTTTTTTGAAGCATCCAGTTCTTCTATGCGATCAATATTTTCCAAAAAATTGTTACACGCGGTAATATGACTATAAGAACTGTTCCAGTAATCAAGAATCACGCCATCTGAAGGAGTTAAAGTGCCTAAATTGAAGGGGTAGGAGTGGATTTGGGTTCTGATACAATTATCGGTACAAGCATCGAACATAGCAATGAAATTAGAATGCCCCCCCCACGCATCGGCATTATTATAAACTCCTGCCAATGCTAGTTTTGCATCATTTTCCGTAATCCAGAAATTTTCCGATGCAAGTTCATCCAGAGGTTGTTTATCAAGTAGATCTGTTTCACAAGAGGTGGATAACAACACCAACCCAATTGAAAATAGTATTCTATTTATTATAAGTTTCATCTTGTTTCACTTTTAAAATTTAACATTAACACCGAATACGTAAGTCCTTGTCATGGGATAATGCCTTCCTCCCTGTGCAGATTCTACCCTGATTTCCGGATCCCATCCTGGATAATAGTTATCAAAGGTATAGAGGTTACGTCCTGAAATATATAGCCGCATACTGCTGATATTCAGGGCATTGGTAAGTGATGAAGGCAAAGTATACCCAATTTGCACTGATTTTATTTTTAGGTACGAAGCATCCCATGACCAGAAAGTCGAATACCAGGCATAAGGCTGGCTGCGGCCTTCACCATGATGGAAAAACCGTGGGTAGATGGCGTTTGGATCCGGATTTTCTGTCGTCCACCTGTTATCCCACATCCATTGTTGAACATTTGATTTATTTGCAAATGCTCTGGCTGCATAGTTTTCTAAATTCCTTTTCATACCAGCGGCACCATGCACTGTGAGTGAAAAATCAAATCCTTTGTAATTCACAGCAAACTGGGCCCCATAATTATACTTTGGCGACGTCTGCCCGATTACAGTCCTGTCGTATTCTGCATCCACTACCCCATCAGGGACCCCGTCGGGACCACTAATATCTTTGTACTTGATATCACCTGGTGCCGGAACGTACGCTTGTTCTGGAGAATTATCGATGTCTTGCTGATCAACATATAATCCATCGGCCACATAGCCGTAAATTGCATTTAAAGGTTCTCCAATAAATAAGCCCTGTTGGATATCTTTCTCAACACCGGCCAGGGATAATACTTCTGTATCCACGTATAAGAAATTGGGAGTGATACTGTATGACAGATCACCGTGCGAATTCTTATACCGTAGGCTGAAATCCCATCCCTTATTTGCAACTTCTCCTGCATTTACCGGTGACGAGTTCAATCCCAATACACCGGCTGTGGTGATATTGTATAGGATATCGCTGGTTTTCTTGTCAAAATAGTCAACAGATAATGCTAGTTTCCCTTTGAATACAGAAAAATCTAATCCTACATCAATGATTCTTGTCGTTTCCCACGTAATATCCTCGTTGGCTACTGTGGTAATCGCAGCCCCCGGATACACTTCATTCCCCAGAACATAATTGGCACCTGTGGACATTGTTGCCTGATAGGGATAAGCACCAATCTGCTGGTTTCCAAGTTCACCCCATGATCCTCGCAGTTTTAGGTTATATATCCAAGGGAGCCCATCCTTAATGAATTGCTCCTCTGAAACCCTCCAGCCCAACGAGAAAGAGGGGAAAAGGCCGAATTTATTCCCGGTACCAAAACGTGAGGATCCATCGTATCGTGCATTGGCTTCAAAGAGATACTTACCCATGTAAGCATACTGCAACCTGCCAAAATAGGAAACCAGAGCCCATTCTGTAGCCCCACTGGTACCTGTTTGATTTTCAGAACTGGCTACATTCAGTTCATATAATTCATTGGTTGGAAAGCCGTCCCTGAAAGCACTTAAATAGTTGAAACTATGTGCTATTTGAGAAAAACCAGCCAGAACATGGATTTCATGATTTTCAAAACTCTGATCGTATTTTGCCAGAGCCTCGAGGGTGCGTTCCCTGCTGTTATTCCAGTCTACCCAAAGCTTCGAGGGAGTTTGTAAAAGATCAGGTGTAACTTGCATTTCAGCTACATATTTCCTGTAGTTTAATGAGTTAAGATTGTATCCTGCCCTGCCGATTAGGGTAATAGGACCAAAAATATTGTATTCCAGATCGACGTTACCCATAAAATGGTAAGTCTTGTCTAACTCGTGAGTTTCACTATCGATTGCACCCCAAGGACATCCCCTGTCGACCCTGCCATACCAACCATCCGAAGTCCGTGCCGGCAAAGCTGCGCTCATTCTGGTAATCCTGGTTACCAGCCGTTCCATAGTTTTATCACCCGTAAAAGCTCCAGGGGCATGGTCGTCACCTGCTCTGCCAGACATATTTACTCTTAAATGAACCTTCTTGCTAAGCTTGCTATCTACATTTAATCTTGTGGTATACTGGTTGTAGTAATTAAGCAGATTGTCATTATAATTGTCATAGATATTGTTTTGTAGAATACCATCATTCCTGAGGTATCCAACAGAAAAAAGGTAGCTTGTGGTAGAATTCCCGCCACTCATTGTGAGATCGTGCTTGGTTTGAAAAGCTTTGTTATCGAAGGCCATTTGATAGTGGTCATCGTTGGGGTAGTTATCAGGATCTTCACCTGACATAAACTTCTGGATATCCTCCTCACTATATTTTGTGCCGAGTCCCATATTTTCCAAGCCTTCATTGTAAGCTAAGGCATAATTCCAGGAATCGACAAACTGCGGACTGTCTGCCAGCTCACTAAAGCCCACATAGCCGTTATAGGATATTTCCATTTTGCCAGCTTTACCCCTTTTGGTTTCCACCAGGATAACCCCATTAGCTGCTCGTGCACCGTAAATAGCTGCTGAAGCGGCATCTTTTAGAACAGATATGTTTTTAATATCGCTTGGATTCACGTCATCGATAGAGCCGGTAATGCCATCAATCAAAACGAGCGGATCGTTCCCGGCACTACTAAAGGTACCATACCCCCGAATCCGGATTTCAGACGATTCGGCGCCAGGTTGCCCACCCATTTGACGGATAGTAACTCCGCTTATATCACCTTGCAATGCCTGTGAAGCAGTTGCTACTGGTTCACCTTCGATAGACTCCTCTCCGGCTGTTGCGACAGAACCAGTAATATTTGTGCGTTTCTGAGTACCATATCCAATAACTACAACTTCCTCTAAGCCAAGGATGTCCTGACCTAGATTAATGTCAATTACTGTCTGTTCCCCAACAATTACTTCCTGGGTAATATATCCAATAAAAGAAAAAACCAACACCGTTGATGGCCCTTCAACTTCTATTGAATACCCTCCTTCCAGATTTGTGACGGTACCATCGGTTGTACCTTTTATGATAATACTTAATCCAGGCAAAGGCTCCCCATTTTCATCGGTGACAGTTCCGGTGACCGTTTGAGGTTGCTGTATAATATCTTTATTGCCACCTGGCGTATCACTGAACAGGGCAACCTGTTTTCCTACCACATAATAGGTGATGCCGGCTTTGGGTAA
>JAOZQY010000313.1 GCA_029931975.1 Bacteroidales bacterium
AGATCGGGGGACACCTTACTTATCTATTCAGATCCCAGATCCGTAGACAATGAGAAAGAAGGGGACAGGTAAGGACAGGTAAAAAAAAAAGAGAGATCGGGGTCAAAAAGCCCTTTTCTCTTGAAAAGCCCTAAAACTAAGGCCATCATCACTTCGGTGGGGGTGCTTTTTTGCGCTTTATGAGGTATCGAATTGCTTGGGGTAGATTTTCGGAATGGTTTACGTTGTCCCTCGCATTTATTCGTTGTCCCTCGTATTTCTCCGTCCTACTTGAAATCATTGATAAATCTTGAAGCCCCATTATAGTCGTCCGTATTATGGAATCTCTAAGAAATTGGAAAAAAGAGACAGGTACATGATTCATGTTCCGATGTAAAAGAGCCCAATATCTTTTCCGGGGTATAGGGCTCATGTTCTTCCCGTCTTTGAGGTCTATAGATGATGGGCGGTTACCGAATCATGGGCAATAGTATCTCATTGCCAGGTTTACTTAAATCAATACGAGCTTCCGTTTTGTCTCTCTGATTAAAAATTACAGGAACATCTTTTTCCCTGATGATTTCCAAAAGATCCTCAGCGAACAAGGTAGAAAGTTTCTGGCAACTGATACCCTGAGACATACCTTCGAGGAGCAGGACTTCCGCATCAATTGGGATTTCCAATACAGGGCACTCTATGTCGGGATCACCAGTTCCGTATGCAGCTAAAAATGGTGGCACTACAGAGTATGAAGCTGATGATGTAATTACTGTCACAATTAATGGCAATACTCTTGCGTACACTGTCGTGGCTGCTGATGTTGATGCTGATGATACTGGTTTAAATGATAATCTAATTGCTGCAATTAATGCTGATACTGCAATGGGTGCTGAAGTAACGGCTGTAGCAACAGATAAAGATGTCATGATGGTGGTAATGGTGTAGATGGTGATGAAGCTTAGCACTATAAAGTATATTGATTTTTACGTCTGATAGACATATAATATATATATGAATCAGATAATTTTAACAAAAAAAGCTCAAAAACAAATAAAGAAAGTGCCGACTCATATCAGGGGTAATTTTCAACTATGGGTAAGGACTGTAGAAAAATGTGGAATTAAAGAGACAAGAAAAATTAAGGGATTCCACGATGAACCTTTATCTGGCAAAAGACTTGATCAGCGGTCGATAAGGCTGTCAAATGCTTACCGGGCATTTTATATTGAGCATAAAGACAAGATTATCATTGAAGTAATCGAGGTGAATAAACATGAATATTAAAAAAACATATGGATCTAAAGAGTTGGAAAAAGAATATGGCAGGCTTACTTTTGGACAGGCTCTCTGGTCTCACAGGAAATGTGAAGAGATGTCACAAAAGCAATTTGCCATATTTCTTGGTATTTCATCCCAGAGCCTTTGTGATATTGAAAAAGGTCGGAAAATTCCTTCACCTGAAAGAGCTGCGAAAATTGCAAAACAGATAGGACAACCTGAAAAAATCTGGATTGAATTTGCCCTACAGGATAGCCTGCGACAGGGGAATCTAAACTATGTTGTTTCTGTGGCTTAACTATATCGTATTTATTCGTTGTCCCTCGTATTTATCCGTTCTGCCAGGTTCTTTATAGGCAAAAAACGATATGGTGTATTCCTCATTACCTGAAAGCCTTTAGAAAATGGGTTTATGTGCTCGGTTTTCAGGTCTGGCTTTTACTGATCAGGCAGCATTGTAGTCTGGTGGTTTTTTAGGCCGGATCTTCTGTGGTTATTTCTTCCAGGGTTTTTCTGAAGTCTATAATGCTTGGATAAATGTTTTTACAGTGCTATCCGAGATCAGAGAAATTATTTATTGCGACAGTACCTTCCGGGAAGCTTGCTAAAACTTCCAGCTTACCGCCCATCGCCTCAATGTGGCTGCGTAGTGTGGAAATATACATGTCTGTGCGCTTTTCCATTTTTGCAATGGCCGGTTGTTGAATGTGCAGGGCTTCAGCCAGGTTTTTCTGTGATAGTCCACGGGCCTGACGGAGTTCATTCAGAGGCATTTCAGCCAGCATAGCCTGTGCTTTTTTGTCAGCCATGGCCCGCGCTTCCGGGGACATTTTTGCACGAAGT
>JAOZQY010000314.1 GCA_029931975.1 Bacteroidales bacterium
CTTGGCAAACTCTCCTCATCTGTGGCCCATGAAATCAACAATCCCCTGTCGGGTATACTGGTTTACAATAAGTTGATATATAAGCAACTAAACAGCGCAGAATTTTATCATCCTAAAAAAGATTCAATCCTGAAAAACCTGAAGCTGATTGAAACCGAAACTAAACGCTGCGGAGATATTGTGAAGGGACTGCTTGATTTTTCCAGGAAGGAGCGGGAAGATTTTGAGCCTGTACATATTCATACACTGCTGGATGAAACCTATCGGCTTATGACTCACTCCATTAGAATCGCAGATATCAGTTTTGTTACGGAGTTCAAAGCTGTAGCCGACAGGGTGATTTGCAGTCCCAACCAGCTGAAGCAGGCCTGTGTGGCCCTGGTAGTTAATGCTTCCGAGGCGGTTCATGAAAGAGGCGAAATAATTATCAGCACCAGCAACAAGGATTCAGAGCATATTACCATCTCGGTATCAGATAACGGTGCGGGAATATCCAAAGAGGACATGCCTCATATTTTTGAACCCTTCTTTTCCACTAAGCATGACACCAGCGGTATTGGCCTGGGACTTTCCATTGTTCATGGTATCGTGGAAAATCATAAGGGTCATATTGAAGTGAAATCAGAACCCTGACAGGGAACGAGCATTGAAATTACACTTCCCTTGACGGAAGTTTAAAATAGAGAATCATGCCCAATCGAGTATCCATTCTTATTGTAGACGATGAGGAGTCCGTTAGGGATTCTCTGTACAACTGGTTTATTGATGACGGTTACCGTGTTGAATGTGCCGGGAATGCCAAGAAGGCACTGTCACTTCTCAATGAGAAGGATTTTGATATTGTTCTGGCCGACATAAAGATGCCGGGGATGGACGGTATGGAGATGCATCGCCGGATCCGGGCCCTTCCACGTGTTCCCATCGTGATTATTATGACCGCATTTGCATCGGTCGATACGGCTGTGCTGGCCCTGAAGGAGGGTGCCTTTGATTATGTAACCAAACCTTTTGATCCGGACGACCTTTCACACCTGATCCGCAATGCGGCCACCCAGGTAGCATTGAAGACTGAAAATGAAAATCTGAAGGAGCATGTGACGACCCTGGTAGATGTGGAGGATATTGTGGGAGAGAGTGAGCCGCTAAACAAAGTATTGAAAGAGGTGGAGAAGGTGGCCCCGGCCGAATCGTCGGTGATCATAACTGGAGAAAGTGGCAAAGGGAAGGAACTGGTGGCAAGGGCTATTCATTCGAACTCTCCGCGAAAATATTTTCCGCTTATCAGCGTTCATTGCGGAGCCCTTTCAGAGAATCTGCTGGAGAGTGAACTATTCGGACATGAAAAAGGAGCTTTTACCGGAGCGGCATTTAATCGTAAAGGGCGCTTTGAGATGGCCGATGGAGGAACCATATTCCTGGATGAGATTGGTACTATATCTGCCAAAATGCAGGTGGAACTGCTGCGTGTACTGGAGTCCAAGACCTTTATAAGGGTGGGAGGAAATAAAGAGATATCTTCCGATTTCAGGGTCATCTGTGCTACCAACCGGGATCTGCAGGAGATGGTCAGTAATGGAACTTTTCGGGAAGATCTTTATTACCGGCTTAACGTGGTGAATATCAAGATTCCACCCCTGCGCGAAAGGCCCGATGACATTCCCGGATTGGTGAATCACTTTATAAAGAAGTACTGTACATCCATGAGCAGGGATATGATTTCCATCGATTCTGCAGCCATGAAACACCTGGAGTCCTTCGAGTACCCGGGCAATGTACGTGAACTGGAGAATATGATTGAACGGGCTATTGTGGTGGGTAACGGAAAAGTGATCAAGCTTAAGGATCTGCCCATGGGGAGGGAGGTGATCAGCAGCTCTATTGAGAGTCTCGACGACCTGGAGAAAAAGCATATTGCGAAGATCCTGGAGAAATACCATTGGAATATTAGTCGTACGGCCAGGGCACTGAGTGTTGATCGCGCGACTCTTTACAACAAGATTAAAAAGTACAAACTCAAACAGGAGTAATACTTTTGGAGCGCCGGGGAATCATATTGGTTTCTTGCGGACTTTTTGAGAAAAAACTGATTGGAAGGG
>JAOZQY010000315.1 GCA_029931975.1 Bacteroidales bacterium
TCACCATGGGGAAAAGACATGGGGCCGGGTACTTATGATGATCCCTGGGCTACCTGGCAACGAGCATTTGAGATGGCTATACCAGGTGATACCATATATTTCAGGGGAGGAGTATATATGCCAGAGTATGCCTGGTACGATGGGAAGTACTACAACTGCATTATACAACCCGAGAGTGATAGGCCCAGAGGAAATAATGGGGTGCCCGGGAATCCCATTTGCTATTTTGCCTATCCTGGGGAGATACCGATTATGGACTGTTCGTTAATTGAGCCATATAGTAATTTCCTTTCAGGTATTAATCTGATGCAGGTTAGCTACCTTCATTTCAAAGGATTGGTAATTAGAAATGTATTCCAGACCAGAGATAATGTGGAGTGTTTTGGAATTTCGGCCAATGATTGCTCAAATATTACATTCCAGAATATGACCATTCACAATATCAGTGGTAACGCTTTCCGGTTTGGCGGAGCATTTGGATATTTACCTGGGATCACATCTGACACAACCCGTTTTATTAATTGTGATGCCTATAATTGCAGTGATTCCCGTCCAAGGGAACCTGGAGCTACAGTAGGAGGTGCTGCTGATGGATTCAAGACCTGGAATGAGCCTGGATCTTATTTCATCTTCGACGGATGCAGGGCTTGGAACAATTCAGACGATGGATTTGATCTCGGCACAGATGCTGTAACAGTTATTAGAAACTGTTGGTCTTTTAGGAATGGTTATTTGGATGGCGATGGTTCCGGTTTCAAAACCGGAGGAATGCATCATGATAACGGTTCATTGATTACTAGAATCGTGACAAATAATATTGCTACAGAAAATTCCAGCACTGGCTTCTTCCTGTTGGAGTATGAGGGGTACTACCGTACAAACGCACGGATCTATAACAACTTTTTTTATAAAAACGGAGGTGCTCCTTTTTTCTCCCAGAATGCTGAACATCCCAAAACGTTGTCGGTCTGGAGGAACAATATTTCTTATGCCCATCCAAAGGATGAGTTTGGCAACGCTTACCAGGAGTATTCAGAAAGTCATAACAGCTGGGATTATGTTTCTGGGAGCTATCCAGGTTGGGTATATACCGATACTGTAACAGTAACGGATGAGGATTTTGTTAGTCTTGATGTGAATCAATTGGATGATCTTAGAAAGCCGGATGGTTCTCTTCCTGACATTACTTTTGGGCATCTTGTGGAGGGGAGCGATCTTATAGGTGCAGGTACTTATGTGGGAATGAGCCAGAACCCAGCTATGGGTATTGACTGGGAATACATTGAAAGAAAAAATTCGAAATATTGATCAAACGCATTTTTGATATTATTGCTTCTTTTTTTGGATTGATACTTCTTCTGCCGCTATTCCTTGTTGTCGCCATTATAATAAAATGGAAAATGCCTGGGCCTGTCTTTTTTATCCAGAAACGAGCTGGTAGAAGGGGCATACCTTTTAAGATCTGTAAGTTTCGTTCCATGATTGTGGATCATGGAGGCTCAACAGTTTCAGTTAAAGGCGAAAAACGTATCACCCCTTTCGGGGCCAAACTCAGAAAGCATAAGATCGATGAGTTGCCAGAGCTCTGGAATGTACTGAAAGGTGATATGAGCTTTGTTGGACCCCGTCCGGATATGCCTGAATATGCGAAAAGATTAATAGGTGAGGAGAAGAAGATTTTAGAGATGAGGCCTGGAATTACAGGTCCTGCATCCTTGAAATATGCCAATGAGGAGGAGATTCTGAATAGCGTACCTGATCCGATAGAATATAACGATGAGGTACTTTGGCCTGAAAAGGTGAAGATCAATCTGGATTACTATTACCACAGAAGTTTCTTTGGAGATCTGGGTCTTATTCTTAAGACATTATTTTTATAGAAACTATGGCTAGCATCAAGCTATACATCTCTTCTTTCTCTCTATGCGCGTTAAGCCATATTTTCCCCAAACTTTTTTCTCATTTTACCGTAAACACCTATTATTATTGCCGAGTAAGAAAGTAAATAAAGTGCGATGAATGTTATCTCTGCAGAGTTTGCGCTGTTAACAATTGCAGCAGCAATAATCTATTATCTTTTGAATCATAAATACA
>JAOZQY010000127.1:0-996 GCA_029931975.1 Bacteroidales bacterium
GAAATGCAATCATTTTGGATTGTCCTGTCAGGGCGTCCTGTTCATAAGTCCCGTCGCCCAATTTATGAACCGCAATGAGAAACTCTCTGGCTTCTCCCATTCCCTCCAGCCAGGCCATGATTTTCACGTCATACTCTTGAATTACAGCCGTATTCACAGCCTCATAGGCTAGCACATAGTCCCTGAAGAAGGGAGCCCTTCCTTCATCCTGCATTCCATGAACCACGGTCATTGCGTTGGCGTTGGTATTCACGACTTTTATAAGTTGATTTGTGTAATATGTAAAGCGTGGCCAGTTATTCCACCATGACTCAACTTCGGGAATCTCACTGTTTCTATAATTAAAGCTTTCTGGTACTGTTTCTTGCCCTGAACTGTGTAAGGCAGGTAAAACCAGCAGAATGACAACAAATATTTTTGTAATTTCTTTCATGACAATTGCTTTATGTATAACCTATTTGTGTGGAATAAAAACTATTTTGTCTTTTCAAATATCAATCTGTTTAAAGAGAATAAGTTTCGCTCTTCTTCAGTTTGAAATCTGATAGTGAGTGTGTTCTTCGATTTGTCTACTTCCAGATCGCATATGTAAAGCTTCTCGATGTGGGCCTTTTCTGAAGCATATGTGTTGATCTCTTCGCTGACCCGGTTTTGTCTTTGCCAGAAGGATACCCTGCAACTTTCCGGAGTCTCCTTGTAGTCGAGGTACATTTTATATCTGCCGGGAGGGATCTCTTCAAGAGAAACCCGGATCTTCGATTCATCCGTACCCTGGAAGATATATGTAAAACCACCGCTGGGCCCGCACCACTCAGTCTTCATCTCTACATCGATCCAGAGCTGGAGCTTCATGGTTTGCGGGTAAAGCATAAAAGTCTCTGGGATATACACCCTGCTCAAGTCATTGCTTGGTTCGGTCATCTCCTGTTTAGGAGTGTCACAGTAATAGAATCCAAGGGTTCTGTTGGTAACCGATTCCTTATTGCCTTCCGGACC
>JAOZQY010000127.1:1006-7735 GCA_029931975.1 Bacteroidales bacterium
GACCATGCTCCATGGTATAATCCAAACTCTCCCGGAAATTAATTTTATCTGTGAGGTGCCAGCGATAAGCTCCTGTTCTCCCATAAGCCAGTGAGTAGGCCAATGAACCATGAAGTGGCAGGCTCATGGCCCTATCCCATGTATCCAGAAACGCATACCACCCCCCGTTGAAATAGTCTTCTGAACCTGTTCCGTGAATGGTGTTCTCTCCATCCACAATGGCAATATCGTCCCCTTCAAAGAAGAGGGTCATTCCAGGTTCAAGATTCTGGGTTTGCATCACTGTACCCACATAATGGCCTTTCCCTTTTACACGGGCCATGGTCAGGGGTTCTCCTTCCTTTGCCGCCGGCACACTGTTCCAGTCTGCATAGAACTTTCCTTCGTTTTTTTTGTCACGTTTCCTGCTTGTATAGTAGACACGGGTATTAAAATGCAATTCATTGACGGGTCCGCCTTTCCGGTAAATCAGTTCAATCTTTGCCTGCCGGTCAAAGGGCATGGGGAGGTAGCAGTAATTTATGTTATCTGATGTTCCCGCGACCACACTCTGCATGGAGCGCTTCCCGAAAGCATAACCGAAAAAATCCGCAAGTGGTGCATGGATGGCCGGTATGCTTTCATTGTCATAGGTGATCTTAATATCAATGAGATTCTCTTTTCCCTCAAACAGTTCGGGATGATCTGTCTCTATGCCGAGGATACGTCCACCTCTATCAGTGGTGAATATAGTTTTGCTTACTCCTGGCTTTAATACAAGCGCTGTTTTCTCTGTAAACAAATCTCCGTCCGGTTTAATACCCTGTTCACCACGCCACAGAGCGGCCACATCATAAAGCGCTTTTTTCTCAAGGGGATCCAGATCAAGTGAGAAATTTTTTACTGTGGAATGAGCTGCTATTTCACTGTGCTGGATCTGTAGAAAGCGAATCACCTCTCCCCGGAATACGATTTTGCAACCCTTGTCATATGGAATGGGGATGTATGAAAAAAATCCTCCTATTTCATTCCCGCAAAGCGGTTGAATAAAGGGGAAAACCTTGCCTGAAAACAGGTCTGAAAAGGGTATGGAGAAACTCACTTTCATGGTATCGCCCATGTAGAAGTCCAGTGTATCCGGGGTAGGGGTGGGAGTCCAGATTCTGTGGATCACCCCTTTTCCTTTAGCCTCAAAAATCACCAGTGTACTGTCGGCATTGCGCCTGATATAGGAGTAGGTCCCGGCAAAACCATCATTGTTTCCCCCGGTCCTGTCATAGGAAGAGACCTGAAGACTTTTTGCATCAGGGCAATACCGTGGAAGGTTGTCTAAGCTACTTAGCTTCTCTAATTCGGTCCGAAACGAAATCTCTTCTTTTGCCTTCTGCCCCAGGGTATCAATATTTATAGCTGGGATCACGCAAAACAATACGATAAATAGCCATTTTCTCATGATGATTCAGTTTTATTGTGAATCCCGCTCACGCCTTGACGGGAACAGCTGCTTCAAGTGGGAGGGTTTTTGATCTATCAGGACCACAGTAATCAAGCCGAATTCTCTTTTCATCCTATATTTGCTTCTTTATGTCTGCTCCTAATATGCCTCTACCACCGCCAGAAAACTCCAGTAGTTATCCACAAGGAAGCCCTCATAGCCCCAGCATTCTCCGTCCCATGTACGCCAGTCCGGGGTCATCCCGTTTTCACACTCTCCCTGGAAATCGCCTCTTTCAAAAGCTTTTAGCATGGGAAACAGTATTTTTTCGGAGTCATTCCGCCTGCCCAGTTTAAACAGTGCACTAAGCGTGAAATAGACATAATTACCTGATGTTCCGCCATTTTCGTAGTGTTGCCATCCATCGTTGGCTTCATCTGAACTATGTCCGCCCCAACGAGGATCGTGATGTGTATAATCGGCCCGTGGAATGGAAATCAGATTGCCCGGAAGTCCCATTTCAAAGTTATGGAACCCAACCTCGTCCAATTTTGCCAACATGGCATCCATAATTCTATTTCCCTGCTCTGCTGTAACCAGACCGTAAACGATGGCCATTCCATTCACAAAGGTGAAGTAGTAATCGTGCAGCTCTCCATCTTCACTTCTCCAGCCAGCCAGAACCCCGGTTTCCGGATTTATGAAAGTCTCGTAATAATTCTCTTTCATTTTTAACGAAAAATCACTGTAGCGTTTTGAGGCCCGGTCATCTCCAACGATGGCACATAGCTTTGAAAATCGATTTAATGCACTGTATGCCATTGCATTTGAGTATGCATCTTTATGGCCAAAACCAATGGTATCCCACCAGTTCGCAGGTCGTTGAAATGTACCACCGCTCCATGAACCCGAATTTCCGCTAAACCCATATTCTATAATTCCATCTCCGTCTTTATCTCTGCTTAAAATCTCTTCGGCCCATTTTGATAATCCCTTAAACCTGCTGTTTAGCCAGTCAGTATCCTGACTTCCCTTATAGTAGTTACAAGCCGCAATCAACAGAGAGGGGTAAGTATCCAGAGATGCATTCTGGCCTCCCCACTGCACTTTTTCCGTTCCTGGAAAATCAGCATAATAGCCAAACATACCATAACCTTTCTGTCCGTCAAGATATCTGTCAACTGTCATTTTTACCAGGTCGATGGCCCTAAGATCATCCACCAGGTTGGGTGCATGCAGTGCCAATTCGGAGTAGCCATATTGCACAAATGCACATGAGTCGCTGGTTGAGTTGTTCGATAAGATCATCCAGTTGGGATTTACCTGGAAGGTGTTCAGGTAGTTCCTTCTGAAACCGTCAAAACGGGGATCCCCCTTGATGCCGTCAATTTCGGGAAAGATGGCAACTATCTCGAAACTGTACTCTACACTCTTATGAGATTGTGTGGCGGGTGGAAAGGAGATCTGAACAAACTTTTCAGGCACCCCGGCCCTCAAGGCTGAATAGTCCAGTAGTTCTACTTGATCCGACCTGATTTGAAAGGATCCCATATCGGGAAGATGCATCAATGCCGGGGTTTGGATTTTATCCTTTTCAGGAACGATACCCAGTACTGTCACATGGTTCTTGCGCTGATCGAATCTGAAAATCCACGGAACATTGTTGTCGACATAATTTGATCGAAGGATAAAGCCTTTGTCGGTTGGAACAAACTCCCATGCTGGAGTGGAGGCATCTTTCGGATAATAGCGGGTTGAGTCTCCTTTTCGTTTTGAAGTGAAGCCGCCCAATTCTATTGCGCTATCCTGAAGCAGCGGACTATTGTCAAGCTTTGCTTTTCCCAGAGAATCAACTGAAAAATAGTCGAATTGAGGATACGCTTTGTTTAAAGAGTACCTGAAACTTTTAGAACTATTTTTCACAGCTTGTTGCGCAAATACATTTCCAACCGGGCTTACGGTAAGCGCCATGCTTCCAATAGCCACTCTTTTTATTGCATCTCTTCTCTTCATGGTTTGCGAAAGTTACTTGAAAAAAAACTACCCCGCCACAATTAGCAGGGTAGTTTCACTACACTATAAAAAACAATTATCTCTTAATAAAACGCTTTGTACTCACACCCTGATCTGAGTTGAACTTCAGAAGATATAATCCAGAGGGTAGATCTGAAATATTCAGATGGATCACACTACTGCTATTTACATAACTGTTGAAATGTTTCCCCGTAACCGAATAGATAGAAATGGTTTTTACATCATAAACATTTTCCACAGTTAACAGATCATTTGCAGGATTCGGATACAATCTGAAATTGGTTGATGGAATCTTATGAACCGAAGTGTTGTCCTCATTCGCCACAAAGAGACTCATCGCCATTTGCAGGTCAGCCAGGCTTCCGGCGATCTTATCCTGCGTGTCTAAAGCTGCCTGTGAAGCAACGGCTGCTGCAATCGCAGCATTTGCTGCATCCACCACAAATTGCTGGTATTCACCCGGTGCTTCACCAATGGTTGCAGCTGCAACCTGTGCATTTGCAGATTCTATCTCAGCCTGAAGCGCTGTGAAATCCAGGGCAGCATTAATAAAACTCAAAGTTCCTGCATAATCCATGGTAGCCCAGGTGTTCAGGCTCCAGCCCCAGTTTAACTCAACATATTCACCTTCACCGCCTCCGTCATAATCACAAATCCCCATTTCAAACAGTATTTTCTTTCCAGTTTCAGGCACAAATAATACAGTGTCGATGACTGCACCCGCTGAATCATATTCATACTCAAAAATAGTCCAATCTGCCTGCAGGGGAAGCACCGCTTCAAAGATGTAACCACCCTCTTTGGGTATCATGACATATTCTACACCCTCAACCCAAGTGCCGAGTTCTCCACCTGACCAGGCAGATCCGTCCTCAGTATACCAGAATTCCGATCCGCCTTTACTATCGGGATAAGCAGCACCCCATCCAATGCCAGACCTCATGTTCGCGGTACCCCAGGATACTTTGATCCGGTCACCGCCCATACCTGGTGCATTAGGAGATTCAACAACCGCAACATCGGTCACATCTGCCATGAAATAGAGATGTGTTGAATCCCAGGCAGCTGACCAGTATCCGTCAGTATCTGTTACTGAACTGGTGTCAATCACACGATTTGTGTTGTGGTATCTAACCATGCCGTCCCAATCATCACTGTTCCCATCGATAGTTTTGGCGGTCTCTGTATAGTTAATAACTCCAGCTGGCAGCGGGTGTGTGAAAACCAATGCGCCGGCATTCTCCATAGTGGCCCAAGTGTTAAGGCTTGTTCCCCAGTATAACAGATCAAATGCCATTTCCCCACCATTATCATAATCAATAACCCCTAATTCAAAGAGTATTTTCTTTCCTGGTTCAGGTACAAAAAGTATGGTGTCTCCTGTTTCATCATCATATTCATAATAAGAAAAGTCTGACTGCATGGGCATCGCTGCTTCAAATATATAACCGTCATCTGTTAGCATAAATACATACTCCACACCTTCTACCCAATGGCCCAACTCTCCGGCTGACCAGTTAGATCCGTCCTCAGTAAAGTAAAATTCCGAACCGGTTTTGCAATCTGGCCATCCGGCACCCCATCCGGCACCATCTCTCAGGTTCTCTGTACCCACTGTAAGCAATATCTGATCACCTCCTTTCCCAGGCAACGCTGCCTCTTCAGTAACCACATCATCTGTCACATCTACCATGATATAAAGATTTGTCGAATCCCAGGCAATTTTCCAGGATACCTCGGTATCCGATACAGCACTGGTATCATACATAAGATTCATATTCTGGTATGCAAGGATACCCTCCCAATCATCAATATTCCCATCGATTGTCATAGGGGTTGCTGTATAACCAACGGTACCCGTTGGGTACGATTGTCCAAACATCTGGCCCGAAATAAAAGCCAGCAATAAAGCTGTCAAAAAATAGTTTTGTTTCTTCATAATCGTTTAGTTTTGTTTTTGTTTGTAATGAGTGACTATAACCTGCGTAATATTAGACTCACTTGTTGCCTGGTTTCCCGCCCCGTACATGAGGCGGGAAACTTTATTATCTGATTAATTTAAGGACGCTGAAGCCAGTTCACCTTAAATACCAGGCTATCACCAGTCAGGTTGTTGTTATCATAAACCAGCCAGCCACGCCCCTCTCCCTGAGCGAGGTATTCCTGCTGACCGTAGGTGACATTTTTGCCGTTAGGCTCTCCTCCATCCATATCGCCTCCCCCATATATCCAGCCATCATTTTCATTCCAGATCGCAAAATCCTGCCTGATGCACTCTCGTTCCAGAGTGTATGGTTCGCCATCATCATCTTCCAGCACTTCAGTCGTATATTGATAAAAGCCGGTTACCATCATATCCCGGTAGGTCTTTACTTTTACACCGGTTTCCATATCGACCTCGTTGTACCATACTTTAACGGAGTAGATCTCGTCAAAAATATTTTCCAGCATTACCGGGATCCACTCCCCGTTACTCAGATCGGTAATATCAAATGAGATTCCCACCTCATTCTCAAAAACAGCTTTTTGCAGTTCAAAAGTTTTATATAACTGGGAAGACCATTTATCTCCCCAACCTTTCCACCAAAGCAATACATTGCCATCCATCAGATATTGCTCCTCCCTGAAGGGTATCCATGCCTGGCCGGTTCGTGGCTGACCCTCAACCATTTCAATATCCTCGTTGAAACCGGCTGAATAGTAACCAAGTTCAGGATTAACACCCTCATGTGTATATACCATACGTCCGATGCTGTCACCAGCTTCGTTAAAAATGGTTGACCGGTTCACAGCCCACATTCTTTTTATGTTCTTTGGCCAGTAGTTGGCAAGAAGATAGTCTTCATGTCCCTCCTTATATACTCCTTTTACGGGAGTACCAACTACAGTAACAAGATAGGTTTTCGACTCTGTTCCGATGGAAACTGTATATTCAACCGGATCAGTAAAATCCTGGGCCACGCCACTTTCGGGGCTTATCGTAGCTCCTGCTGCAATAGTAATTGTCGGAGTCACATTATCTAAAAGTGAACCATAATTCACCTGACCCAATACTGTACTTGCCGAATCATTAATTAATGCGTCATTGCCATCAACAACAAATGATATCAAAAAATCGCCGGAGCCTGCACTCACTTCAACTGTAACATTATATTTAAAGGCCGATCCATCCTCAGCAGTAACTTTGTATTCAACACCGTTTGTAAAATCCTGGGCTTTACCACTGGCCGGCGTGATTGTTGCAGCCTCAGATATCTCAATTGTTGGTTTTAAAGCTGTAA
>JAOZQY010000015.1:0-57985 GCA_029931975.1 Bacteroidales bacterium
AATAAATCCATATCCTTTGGATTCATTAAAAAATTTTACTTTACCTTCTTTCATTGTAATAGATTGATAATTAATAACAGTGCAAAAGTAATATAAATAAAAACCAAACACACAAAGTGAATTAACATTTCTCTATTTACCTGGGTATCATATACAAAAATACAGCGAAAAAATGTGAAATTGTTCCAGCGAGTACCAGTAAGTGCCAGACCAGGTGGTGATAGGGAAACTTTATCACCTTAAAAAACAGGATCCCCACCGTATAACAGAGTCCCCCGATAAGAATCCAGAGTGTGCCCATAAGTGGCAGGGTATTCATCACCGGTACAATGCCAATTAGAATCAGCCAGCCCATCACCGCATAAGATACCACATAAAAAGTACTGACCCCACTATTAAAATCGCCCGGACGTGTCAGGATTATCACTGTCCCCACGATGGCCAATCCCCATTCAATCACAAACATGATCCACCCAATGGGGCCATTCAATGTAAGTAGTGCAATGGGTGTGTATGTTCCTGCTATCAGGAAATAAATTGCGATCCGGTCAAAATTGAAAAATATATCCTTGGTTCTTCCCATGGGAAGAATATGAGTAAGTGTAGAAGACAAATAGAGTACAATCATTGATGCACCAAAAACCGATGTGCTCACAATATGCCATCCGTTCCCATACTTAATTGAAAAGTGCAACATAAGTACAAGACCAGCGACTGCCAGTATTGCTCCGAAAAAATGCGACACTGCATTTGCAAGCTCTTCTCCCCGAGAGAATTTTAAATTCTTTTCCATTAAAATTAATTTTCCTCAAAAGTATACAAGCTAATTATAAGTGGGCTAATCAGCAGTCCCGGCATACCTGTTTTTGTCCCAAAATCTGTATATTTGTTTGAAACCTTACCTGGAAGTCATTTCAACTAATGAATCGAATCCTGTTATTAGTATTTCTTGCTATCTGGCCCTTCAAACCATTCTATGGACAGGATTCAAGGACAGATAGTCTACTGAGCATGACCGTGGAGGCATCTGACAATAAACTGGCCACTACTTTTTATGAGCTTTCTCTTTCGCTGCAGGATGAATATCCGGACAGCGCTCTTTATTTTGCCAATCGCGCAGAATTAATGTTGCAACGCAGCGATCCACGATCGCTTCTGCCCTTTTTGTTTAAAAGTAAGGGGCGAATCTACAAGTTAAAGCTGGTTACCGAACGGAGCCTGTTCTATTATAGAAAGGCCTATGATGAGTTTATCAAGTTGGAGAATTACAATGAGATCGGGGATTGTGCCCTGAAAATGGGAAATCTCTATTATGATGTTTCCAATTTCAGCGAAGCGTATTTTTTCTTCATGCAGAGTCTGAATGCATTTGAAAGAGAGGGCAATAATCTGGGCATTGCAAATATGGAAAATAACCTGGGCAATGTATCTCATGATATGGGACGATTATCCGATGCCGAGAAGCACTATCAGAACGCATATGACATCTACAGGGAGAATGATCTTTCCACAGAGGCATACGGGGCACTTGGGAACATTGGTCTGATCCTTTATGCTAAACAACAATACGATTCGGCCCTGACCTGTTACAACGAGGTGATGAATAAGCTCAATCCTGATTCGCTAATTTCCCCAATGCAACAACAAATTCTATCGGGAGTGTATAATAATACGGCTCTTACATACGATGATCTGGGCGATGAAGCAAAGGCTCTGGACTATTATAAAAAAGCTCTTAATCTCGCTCTGAAAATAGACGACCAGTTAACCGCCGGCTCGGTGTATGTGAATCTTGGGGCTCTATACAGGAAGATGAAGGATCAGGACTCGTCACTGTATTATTTACACAGGGCACTTCGCATTGCAAAAAACAGGGGATCCAGATCGCTAGAGCTTGATACCTATGATGAGTTGGCCAAGCTTCATGCCGGATCGGGTAATTATGCATCGGCCTATAACTGGCAGCTTCGTTATGATACACTGTATAAAAAAGTCTTTAATGAGGATCAGTCGGAACAGATATCCAGGCTCAGAGCCATGTACGAGCAGGAGATAAGCGAAAAGGAGATACTGCAGCTTCAGTCTGAATCACTGATCCAGAAAACACTTAATAAGGTATTTGTCATTTTTCTTGTGGTCATTGTGATCCTGGTTATTATTATTGCCATAAACCTCAGGTCAAAGAAACGAACCAATCAGATGCTTGCGGAGCGTAACCTGCAGATAAGCAATGCCATTCAGCAACTCAGCGAATCGGAAAACGAACTTCAAAAACTAAATAAATCCAAGGACAGAATATTCTCTGTAGTGGCCCATGATCTTCGAAACCCTGTTGCCGCTGTTACCGGATTCTCAGAACTTCTCTATGATAATTTCGATGACTTCCCGGTGGATACTCAGAAAGAGTACCTTTTGCAGATTCTTCAGGGGACACAACGAATACAGAACCTGCTGGAAAACCTCCTGATCTGGGCGAGATCGCAGATGAAGGCAGTGAAGTATGATCCGGAAATCCTGAAGATGAAAGGCCTGCTGGAAGAGTGTGTCAGGGAGATGAAGGCCAATTTGGACCATAAGAAAGTCGAATGCCTTTTGAAAGTCAGTCCCACATGCAGGGCTTATGCAGATAAGGTAATGATTTACACAGTATTTCGCAATCTGATTATCAATGCAATCAAGTTCAGCTTTCCGGGTAGCAAAATTAGGATTAGCTCAAAAACCACAGCAGAGGGCTGCACCATTATTGTTTCAGATGAAGGAATTGGCATCCAACCGGAAATCCAGGCAAAACTTTTCACAGCCAACGAAGTGGTTTCCACTCCGGGTACAACGGGGGAATCCGGATCGGGACTGGGACTGGTGATATGCAAGGAATTTCTGGAAAAGAATCAGGGCGCAATAAGCGTAGAGAGTGAACCAGGCAATGGGTCCTCATTTATAGTAAGCCTCCCTTCCGGAGTGGCAGCCCCCTCTACTTCAACTTCTCCGTAAAGATACGCTCAAATTTCTCTACTTTGGGATTGATTACCAGACGACAGTATCCCTGGTTCGGATTGTTCTCGAAATATTCCTGGTGGTAAGCTTCTGCACTGTAAAAGGCATCGAAAGCTTCCACGGTGGTCACGATGGGGTCCTTCCATAAGTCTTCTGAACCCAGTTGCTCAATGACCTTGAGGGCAATTTCTTTTTGCTGCTCATTGTGAAATAATACAATGGAACGATACTGAGTGCCCACATCTGCCCCCTGGCGGTTCAGGGTGGTGGGATCGTGGGTTTTAAAGAAGATTTCCAGAAGATCCACGAATGAGACTGTTTCAGGATCAAAAGAGATCTGAACTACTTCGGCATGTCCGCTCTTCCCGGATGTAACCATTTTATAGTCCGGATTGGCCACATTACCTCCCGAATACCCTGATTCAACCTTATGAACACCTTCCACCCGTTCAAAAATTGCTTCCACACACCAGAAGCAACCACCACCAAAAGTTGCAATTTCCACTTTATCCTTCATATTATTTGTTCCAATCAGCGCCAAATATAAAAAGAGCCTGGTAAATATACTTAGTACTGTCATGGTATATTAACCATCTGCATAGCATATTGTTTGGAATTGGAATTCATCGCATTTTCGTTGTAACTTTATATCATGCAGGAGGCTTTACATTACAGGAAATTTGATAAGCAGGGGGTGGAGTGCCTGCTCTGTCCTCATAGATGTAAGCTCAAACCGGGTCACTATGGGAAATGCAGGACACGAATAAACAGAGATGGAAAACTGTTTACTGAAAGTTACGGAATTCTCTCTTCGATCTCTTCGGATCCCATAGAAAAGAAGCCACTCTATCATTTTCTTCCGGGCCGCCCCATCCTTTCCATTGGTAGTTTCGGGTGCAACCTCACATGTGACTTCTGTCAGAATTGTGAAATCACCCAGATTGATCCACGAATTTTTTCCCATCATCCCTTCCGGGATCCTGAAGATATTGTAAACAAGGCCATTTTGCAGCACGACAACATTGGACTGGCTTATACTTATAATGAACCCACTGTCTATTTCGAATACATGATCAGATGTGCCCGGTTGATAAAAGAACATCATTTCAGCAATGTCATGGTCACCAACGGATACATCAATCCTGGTCCTCTCGATGAGCTTTTTCCATTTATGGATGCTTTTAATGTGGATTTGAAATCCTTCCGGAACTTGTTTTATCAACAGCGCTCCGGAGCCAGCCTGCATCCTGTACTGGAATCAATCAAAAGCATTGCTAAAGCCGGACGGCACCTGGAGCTGACTTTCCTGATTATACCTGATCATAACGATGATGAGAAAGAGTGGCAAGAGATGATCAAATGGATATCAGACCACTGCGGAAGAAGCACCATTCTTCACGTGAGCAGATATTATCCCTATTACAAGATGGATAAACCCCCTACTCCACTCTCTACCATAGAAGGTTTCATGGAACTGGCCAGGGAGCAAATTGATTACGTATATCCAGGCAATACACCACAGCTTGACAATCATACATACTGTCCTGCCTGCGGAAATCTCTTGATTGAACGTTTTTTATACGATGCCAGGGTAAGCGGAATAGATCCGGACGGAAATTGCACAGAGTGCAAGCAAAAGATTGTTGGAGTCTTTAATAAAGAAGCCTTATGAGAACACGGAGCGCAGCAGTGGAGGGCAGGTTTTACCCATCTACAAAAAGCAGAATCTTTGATCAGATTATGGAGATTGAACAATCGGGAAGGTATGCGGAGCCAGACCTGTCACCCGACCAGGTATTTGGTGCGGTTCTGCCTCATGCAGGCCATCTTTACTCCGGATACCAGACCATCCCGTTTTTCCAGTTGATCAGGAGGCAAAGGATTTTTCCGGACACCTTTGTTATTGTTCACCCAAACCATGCGGGACACGGCCTTCCTCTAGCCATTGATGAATCTTCAATCTGGTCCAATTCCATTGGAGAGGTACCCGTTGATCTTGAGCTGGCAGGCGCCATGGAGCTTTCCTTTGATACAAGGGCTCATACCAGTGAACACTCCGCAGAGGTCATTATCCCTTTTATTCAATACTTTCTGGCCGACCACTCCTTTTCCATTGTTCCTGTGAGTATGATGGATCAGTCATATAAAAAAGCTAAGCTTATTTCAGAACGGATACAGCAAGGAGTTACCAGAACCGGCAGAAACATTATGGTGATTGCATCCTGCGATTTTTCACATTACCTTCCCCCTGCTGAGGGCATGAAACTCGATCAGCTCATTCTGGATAAAATTATTGATCATAACACTCCGGGTGTTGAGCGGGCCGTTATTGAAAACCGTGTTTCGGTGTGTGGTTATGGTCCCATTATGACCCTGATGGAATATTCCGGCTCCATAAGTTCCGCATATCAGATCGAGATACTGGCCAGGGGACATTCAGGAGAAGTCTCTCCCTCCAATAAGGTGGTGGATTATATTTCCCTAATTGCTTACCGATGAAATTTAGCGCATCGGAAAAAGAAACCCTGCTTCTACTTGCTGGCAGGGCCATTGAAGGGAGTCTTAATCCTATGCAGGACCAGTCTTCCTGGTCGCCAGCAATAAGCGAAGCCCTTGAGATCAAGTGTGGTGCCTTTGTGTCACTCTATGTGGATAAAAAGCTCAGGGGATGTATTGGAACCTTCTCCGAAGAAGAGCCTTTGCATTTAAATGTGACAAATATGGCGGTCTCAGCGGCTGTTAGTGATACCAGGTTCAGCTCTATTCTTCCCGGGGAGCTATCCCGCCTCGAAATCGAGATCAGTATTCTTACTCCCCGCCAACGAATATACGACCCTGATGATATTGAGATTGGCAGGCACGGTATTTATATCAGGCAGGGAAGCAACAGGGGTACCCTGCTACCTCAGGTTGCTGTAAATCAAAATTGGTCGGTTAATGAATTTCTCGGCAATTGTTCCAGGGACAAGGCCGGTATTGGTTGGGATGGCTGGAAAACTGCTGAAGTATATATCTACGAAGCTGTTGTATTCAAATCCAATCCGACTTTTTGATAAACTGTTAATTATCCTTAAAAAGCAGGATCCAGATTCGAGATTTTTGCAATTACGAAGTTCTTCGTATATATTTGCTACGAAACTCTTCGTATAATATGGCTAAACCTACAGATAGCGAACTGGAAATCCTGCAGGTGCTCTGGGAACATGGCTCCATGACCGTAAGAGAGCTAAATGATAAATTGAATGATCAGCGAAGGGTTGGCTATACAACTTCTTTGAAAATGATGCAGATCATGACCGAGAAAGGCTTGCTTACACGGGATACCTCACTTCGTTCCCATATTTACGCCCCTGCCCTGCAACCTGAGGATGTGCAATCGAATATCCTGAACCATGTATTAAAAACCGTATTCATGGGTAACAGGTCCCGTATGGTTCTGCAGGTCATGGGAAATCAATCTGTCTCTCGTGAAGAATTAGCAGAGCTCAAAGCCTTGATTAAAAAAATTGAAGCGCATTAAAATGGGATTATTTAAGGAGACACATATCTGGCTGGTGGTTTTGGGAAAAACCCTTGTGCACAGTATGTGGATCGGACTCCTGATCCTGGGCCTTCTCCGACTTGTGTTGCAACATATTTCGGTGAAATTCTCTAATCTGCGTTATGGATTCTCTGTATCTGCTCTCCTCCTTCTATTTTGTTCACTTATTGCCGCTTTTATCATCCTTTATAAACCGGCTGTTCCTCAAGTTCCATTCAGTCCATGGAGAACAGCATCTCCGCTTTCTCTTAATCTCCTGTTTGAATCCAGTGAAAGCGTGGTTTCCCGAAGGAGCTTACTGTTTAGTTTTTTCGCATATGTATATTTTGCAGGAACATTGTTTATGCTGCTACGTTCAGCAGCTTCCTTAAACCATATAAGAGGCTTGCAAAAAAGCGGTACAGGAATTGGTCCGGAATGGCAGGATCGATTTTCAAGGATTGGCAGATCCCTTGGTATACGTCGCAGCATTAAACTTCTTGAGTCGCATCGTGTAAAGAGTCCCCTGCTTATTGGCTTTTTTAAACCTGCAGTAATCGTTCCAGCAGGTATGCTTACGCACCTTCCTCTTGCTCAAATTGAATGCATATTGATGCATGAACTCTATCATTTAAAACGGAGAGATCACCTGGTGAATATCATGCAACTTTTTCTGGAAGGAATACTCTTTTATAATCCGGCTGTATGGATTATATCGGCCCATATACGGGACGAGAGGGAGCATTGTTGTGATGATGAGGTAATTCACAGCACTGATGATCCCGTTATTTACGCCAGGGCCCTTATTCATATAGCAGAAGAACAACAGTTTAGCCGATTTTCTCCGGGAGCGGTCGGAACTACAAAAGGTCAATTCAGTTCCCGTATCATGCGAATCTTAAATATAGACAACATGAAAACAAATATGCGTGACAAAGTAATAGCCTTTGCACTTATGGCGGGAAGTGTGATCCTCCTGCTCACAGTGAGTGCTTTCAGTGCAGGACCATCCTTTACCAGGTTTACCAACATGAACGAAGCACTGAGAACTCCAGTCCCTGAGTCTGTGACAATAGTATTTGCAGATACCATTCCTCAAAAAAGAAAAGCTGGCAAAGCGGAAATTGAACAGGAGATAGAAGATGCCAAACAGGAGGCCCTGGAAAAGATGGAGGAGATCGACTGGGAAGAGATACCTATGGAGCTGGAGCAGGATATGGAATCTGTCAGAGCTGAGATTGAAGATATTGACTGGGAAGAGGTGAAACTGGACCTGGAGCAAAGCATGTTGGAGATGAAAATTGATATGGAGGAGATGAGGATAGAAATCGGGAATTCCATGAAAGAGATAAATTGGAATGAGATTGAGAAAGAGCTGGAGAAAATAAAGCTTCACATGGACTTATTGAAGATTGAAATGGAGCCTTAAAGATTTGGATATTAAAATATATCCTCTATATTTGCTTGCATAGGATTTTACAGACTAACAATAGATAGTCACTAACCCTAAAACTAAAGCTGTAATTGAGGATCCCGGTTTCACAAAGAACCGGGATTTTCTTTTTTAGATCAATTTTCTGATTTACTACTCTTTAAGCCTACTTCTTCCTGAACGTCATAAGTACACTTATTGTTTTTGGCATTGATTTTGAACTTCAGTAAGCAAATATGTAGAACTTTTAACACCGGGAAATCATGAAAGCTAAACGATACATAAGCGAAACACTGATCGTGCTGGTTTTTGCAACAGCATCCATTCAGGCGCAGTCAGCCCGACGTTCCTCAACACAGGGGAAAAAGGAAGGGACAAAAGCTGCAAGGACCTATACAAGGGAAACCACCTCCCAGAAGGCAAAAAGCATTCAGCCCACCAGGAAGGCTCAAACCCAGCAGGTCAGAAAGCACCAGACTCAGCAAACACGAAACATCCAGCATGCTCGACAGAGTCAGGGTCAGAGGATTCGTAAACCGGTAAGTATGAGTACCTCAAATAATCCACGCAGTACCTATCGTACAGCTAATAACAGGATGAGAAAAGAAGCACGCTATAGTCCACCTGTAAAATCAAGGAAGTATAACACCAGGAACTATTATGGTGGAAACCATTATCACTATGCCTATCCCACCAGGAATGTGAAATTCAACTATCACCATGATACGTACATAAACCACTACCATGTGCTGTACTACCCAACTTACGGTAATATTTACTGGACCAGGAACATGTATCGTAACTATCACAGGTGGTATCCTGGATATCACTGGAGATATAACTTCGGACACAGGATTCAGACTATCTCTGTCTTTGATGCACAGTACAACCTGGGTGAGGTAGCCATGGTATACGGTAGGGTTTATTCCACCTGGCATAACAGGGAAACCAATGATTTCCTCCTCTTCTTTGGAGGAGACTTCCCCAACCAGCAGTTCACTGTGGTTATTCCAGGACACATTGCACGCAAATTCTCATGGAGACCGGAAAGATACTTCCTCGGAGAACACATTACTGTCAACGGACTGATAACCACCTTTGACGGATCACCAGAAATCGTAGTGAAGAACAAGCGTCAGCTGGGACTCTACTAATTACAGAAACACGATCACATAAAAGGAGGCTGTTCTCCGCCGTGGCGGAGAACAGCCTCTTTCTTCTATCATTCCACTATAAGGGAGCTTCGTTGTATGGAGTATACGGCAAAGATACCCATGGCTCCATTGTCGATATTGGATATCACATTGGCGGGCGGACCAGAAAAGAGCGGATATTTAGCGTTAATCTCCAATTGAGCCTCAGTTACAAAATTGTAATAGGCCTGCTCAATACAGTTTAGTTCAAAAGTAACAGTGTCGCCCGAATGAATGGCCTGACGAGGATCGTCATCACTCAGATAACCCACAGGCATGCCTGGGAAATAGCCACTATCGAAGAGGTCGTCAGAAAGAACGGTATATTTCATCAGTGAATCGGTAAGCATATCACTGTTCTTTATAAGCTTGAAACCAAACCAGTCCCTCTGTTCGGGGGGATGGGATGCATACATAAAGACTGCATACCCAGAAATAACCGGTGTTGAGTAGTACCTGAGTTCAATATGTTCCAGCTCGGGTCCGCCCGGCATTGTACCTGAAGCGTGGTAATGCTCCTCCTCTCCATCCTGATCCATATCCAGCTGGCTGATATCCAGTTTATAGGAAGTCCCGGGTATACCACTGAATGCAATGGCTGCCTTATACCGGCCGGGTACTGCTTCATCTTCAGAGAGTATCATGCTTTCATTGCCGAAAGAAAGTTCGACAAGTGCATCCCGGACCGGCGGGGCAGGTTCATTGGAAAAATAGTCACTAGTGATGGACAGATCAACATGGTGCCTGAGGAAATCGGTGGTGACAGCACCTTCAACCACCAGTCGCCCAGGAGTGGAATCCAGTTCAATATCTATTCTTTCCGTACATGCTGAAAATGAAAGTAGAGCCACAATCAGGAAATACCACCGGTGATATGTGAATTTCAGCTTCATCAGAATTTGAAATTATAGGTGATGGCCGGGACGATGGAAAATAGGTAGGTCATTTCGGCATAGCTTACATCAGGTTGGGCCTGGTCCTGTACAAAATTAAGGGTCCACACATTTTTTCTTGCATAGGCGTTGTAGACAGAGATATTCCACTCCCCTCTCCAGCCCCGTCCTGGCCTCTCCTTGCCCTTAATGGAAAGGGCCAGATCGAGCCGGTGATAGTCAGTAAGCCTGTTTTGGTTCCTTCCGGTATACAGTGGGATGATATTGCCCATCACCGTATATCTTCCCGAAGGCAGCGTGTATGGGAGTCCGGTACTGTAGATCCAGTTGGCTCCCAGGGTAATTCGCTGTGAAATATCATAACTGGCAACCAGGGCCAGGTCATGAGGTTTATCATAGGGGGCCGGATAGGGATTACCTCCGTTAATCTCAGGGATTTCCCGCATGGTTCGTGAAAGTGTATAAGAGATCCACCCTGAAAATCCACCTGCTTCATATTTCACAAAAAACTCTGCACCATAGGATGTGGCTTCCCCTATCCTGATTTCTCCATCCAGCCTTGGATTCAGTATTAGCTGGGCATGGTCCCTGAAATCAATGGAGTTACTCATCTTCTTATAATAAAGCTCCACTGAGCTTTGAAACTTGTGATCCATGAAGTTTCTGAAATAGCCAAAGGACAACTGGTCGGAGATCTGTGGCTCAATATTGGGAGAGGCAGGAAACCAGATCTCAAGTGGCGTGCCTGAGGAGGAGTTGCTGGCCAGCTGCAGGTACTGACGGGAACGTGAGTAACTGGCTTTCAGGGAATGCAGATCGCTCAGCATGTAGTTGGCTGCAAATCTTGGCTCAAGTCCATGGTAGGTATTGAAGAAGCCCTGTCGGTAATAGCTAGAATCGACCAGCTCATATTTTTCGTCGTAATGAAACACAGTAGTGGGGCCCCTGTTACTGAATGTGGAGTAGCGCATTCCATAACGGAGAGAAAGATGTTCTCCCAGGTTTGATTCGCCAGAGAGATAGAGCCCATTTTCAAGAGAATGGTTATGAGTGAGTTCCATATTCTGGTGAATGCCGCTGGTGCTTACGGCAGTGACTACACCCGGTTTGATCACATGGAAGGTGGACGATGCCCCAAAGCGAATAGTATGCTCGGGAGAGAGATACCAGGTGAAATCGTCCTTAAATCCATAATCCTCAAGAATGGAGTTCCAGTTAAAATACTCCTCCGAACCCTCTGGTGTGCCCAGGTCATAGAAATAGTGTGAATTTACCAATGTGAAATTGCTGAAAAGGTTGTTATTAAAAATATGGTTCCATCGGAGGGTAAAGGTACGGTTACCAAATACCATTCCGGCATACTCTTTATTGGCATAAGTATCACTGCCAGAGTAACCTGAAAGATAAATTCTGTTGTTGTCGTTGATCCGGTAGTTCACTTTCCCATTGAGATCGTAGAAATATAGCCTGGTTTTACGAATTGCCTCCTCCTTTGAGAAAAGCAGAAAAAGGTCGGCATAGGTTCTTCTTCCGGCTAGCAGAAAGCTTACCTTATCTTTTTCAATGGGTCCCTCCAGGGTCAGGCGGCTTGAAACTGTGCCGATCCCACCACTGGCACTGAACTGTTTGCTATTTCCCTCCTTCATGCGAATATCCAGCAGAGAGGCCAGCCTGCCTCCAAAGCTTGCAGGAATATCACCCTTGTAAAGCTTTACATCTTTGATGGCATCGTTGTTGAAAATGGAAAAGAATCCCAAAAGGTGACTGGCATTATAGACCACCGATTCGTCCAGAAGAATCAGGTTCTGGTCCCTGGCTCCTCCCCTGACACTGAATCCGGATGAGCCTTCACTGGTTACCTGCACACCCGGCAGCATTTGGATCGCCTTGATTACATCGATTTCTCCCAGAAGTGCCGGAATTCTTCGAATAGATTGAATGGGTAGTTTGGTACTACCGGTTTCCAGGCGGCTAATGTTTGCATTATTGCGCCGGGAAGAGATAGTGACCTCTTCTATTTCATGCAGAATCTCACTAAGTTCGACGTTCAGAACCAAAGCCTCATTCAGGCTGACCTTTCGGATTATAGTTTCATAACCCAGGTAAGAGAACAAAAGGGTATACTCTCCCGGTTCAAGAGAAAGTGCATAATAGCCGTATACGTTGGTGCTGGTTCCCGTTCCAAGTTCTTCAATGATCACATTGGCAGCAATCAGTGCTTCTCCTGTGGCAGCATCACGTACATATCCGCTAACCGTTTCTTTCCCATGGATTTCAAGGGAAATAAGACAAATAAATGAGACAAAGATGGTGCAGAATCTCAACATAGGAGGCAATGGGTGCAATATTAGATTGATACAAGAAAAAGCAGATATCTATTCAATACAATTTGATCAGAGACCTGCTTCAAAAATAGTAAAAAGTGCGACTGCTCTGTTATACTATTTGACTCATGGCATCAATATATGCTTCAACGGATGCTGTGACAATATCGGTGGAGGCCGAAAATCCATAATAGACCACATTTTTATACTCTACCTGCATGTGGACCTTTCCCATATCATCACTTCCCCTGGTAATGGCCTGTATCAGGAACTCTTCAATGCGAACCTTCTTATTCAGTATCTTCTTAACCGCGCTTATGGATGCATCCACAGGTCCGTTTCCTTCGCTTGTGGCAGTATGGCATACACCTTCCCAATCAAGAGAGATTGTCGCCACAGGGACGGTGCCTTTCCCACAGAGCACCTGTAGTTTTGAAAGACTAAGGTTTCGTTTGATATCCCGGACACTGGTACCGGCCAGTATCTTCAGATCCTCATCCACGATCTCTTTCTTGGAATCGGCCAGTTTCAGAAACTCATCATAAATGGTATCCAGTTCATTCTTGCTGAAGGTAAATCCCAATTTTCCCAGCCTGTGTTTTAGAGCAGCTCTTCCGCTTCTGGCAGTCAGCAAGATGGAAGACTCACTGATCCCTACTGTTTTGGGATTGATAATTTCATAATTCTCACGCCTCTTCAGTACACCATCCTGGTGAATTCCTGAGGAATGTGCAAAAGCGTTTCTTCCTACGATTGCCTTGTTGGGCTGAACCGGCATGCGCATCAGGGTAGAAACCAACCTGCTGACACTGTAAATCTTCCTTGGATTTATATTGGATATCAGGTTCAGATGTTTCCGGCTCTTCATAATCATCACTACCTCTTCCAGGGAGGTATTGCCGGCCCGCTCCCCGATTCCGTTCATGGTCACCTCCACCTGCCTGGCTCCGTTAATCACTCCGCTCATAGTATTAGCCGTGGCCATACCCAGATCGTTGTGACAGTGCGTGGAGAGAATGGCTTTATCCATATTGGATACATGATCTGCAAGGTATTTGATTTTCTTTCCATACTCATCGGGAAGTGTATAGCCCGTGGTGTCAGGAATATTGATCACCGTGGCCCCTGCCTCAATCATTGCTTCCACCACCTCTGCAAGGTATTTGTTGTCTGAACGTCCAGCATCTTCTGCATAGAATTCCACATCCTCCACAAATGATTTGGCGTATCTGACCGCTTCAGCCCCTCTTTTAATGATCTCCTCGGGTGTGCTGTTAAGCTTATGATAAATATGGTAGTAAGAAGTTCCTATCCCCGTATGAATCCTGGGGCGTTTGGCAAATTTTAATGACTCGGCAGCCACCTCTATATCTTTTTTGACAGCACGTGTAAGTGCACAGATTATGGGTTCGCTTACAGCTTTAGAGATCTCAATCACTGAATTGAAGTCGCCCGGACTCGAAATGGGGAAACCAGCTTCAATCACATCAACTCCAAGTTCTTCCAGTGCCTTGGCTACTTCAATCTTCTCAATGGTATTCAGCTGACATCCGGGGACCTGTTCCCCGTCCCTTAATGTAGTATCAAAAATATAAACGCGCTCCTTAGCCATGGCTTTGCAGTTTTGCAATTTGAATTTCTTTCACACAAAAGAAGCAAATATATGCTAAAACCTGCTATTTAACATGGTAAAAATTCACACATTCGTATCAGGCGAACTCTTTTTTTAATTGATCGACCCAGGAGGCTACCCTGTCTTTGTTCATGGAACCCTGGTTTTCGTAATCGATTGCCAATCCAACAAAATGGTCTCCACGCAGCGCCCTGGAGCTTTCAAAATCATACCCTTCCCTGGAAGTGAATCCCACCAGAGTAGCACCCTGAGCTTCCAGAATTTCAGCCATCATTCCTACTCCATCGAGGAAATTTTCCGGATATCCTTTTTGATCACCCAGTCCAAATAGTGCGATCCTTTTACCTGTCAGATCCATAGCTTCAAGTGCAGGCACAAATTCATCCCAGTAGTTGGGAAGTTCACCGTCGAACCATGTGGGTACACCCATGATTATTTGGTCATAGGAAAGAAAAATCTCATCCCTGATCTCCTCTGCATTAACTAAAGCTATGGTATCGTCGTTAAAACTCTCCTGGATCTGAGCAGCAATCTTTCCAGTCTTCTTTGTATTAAAGCTGTATATAATAGCGATTTTATTCATTGTTTGGGTCTGAAATTAATAGTTCAACAGTTCTGTAGCGGCTTTTTCGATCCTTTCAATATCGGGAAGAACAGCTGCTTCAAGAATACGGTTAAATCCCACCGGTGTAAAAGTGGAACCCACTCTCTTCACAGGACCGTCCAGGTGTTCAAAGGCCTCTTCGTTAATCAAGGCAACAAGCTCTCCACCAAATCCTCCAAACACTTTATCCTCATGAACTACAAGGACTTTTCCCGTTTTCTTCACAGTTGCCAGGATGGCATCATTATCGAGGGGACTAAGTGACCGTAGGTCAAGTACATCCATACTTGCAATTCCATTTTCCATGAACTTATCGGCCAGTTCCACACAGAGTGGTGTGGTATTGCCATATGTGATAATGCTCAGGTCGCTTCCCTCTCTTCTTAAGCGGGCCTTGCCAAAAGGCACCTCAAAATCATCCGGAATGGGCGTTGCCACCTTGGTGGAGTTATATAGTGCTTTGGGCTCCAGAAAGAGTGTCACACCTTTCGAACGGATACTTGTTCGCAACAGTCCTGCAGCATCATCTGCATAACTTGGATAGACCACCCTGATTCCTGGCAGCGGAGTAATAGAAGCCTCAATATTCTGGGAGTGGTAGAGTCCGCCTCCTATATATCCACCTGATGCTAGCCTTACTGTAATATTGGGTGAATATTGCCCCTTGGAGCGCCAGTAGTCATGGGAGGTTTCAACAAACTGTTCCATGGCAGGCCAGAAATAGTCAGCAAACTCAGCTCCTTCTACTACAATGCGCAGCTTATCATTGAAGCGGCTCATCCCATTTGCAGTACCCATAATATAGTCTTCGGCTATGGGACCATTGAAAACACGTTCTTTACCAAACTCCTGTTGCATGCCCTTGGTAACATTAAAGATACCACCCTTCTCCTTGTTGGCCACATCCTGTCCCCAAATAAAGGTATCTGGATTCTGACGGAATTCTGCTTTTAAAGTTTCATTTAATCCATCAATCAGTTTTTTACTGTCCCCTTCATCCTGATGAAGGCCATCGGGATATTTCTCACTTACATATGGTTCGGGAATTACAAAGTCATGGATGGATTCAGGGCTTGGCTGGGGGGCATTCATTCCTGCCTTATGGGCAGCTTTTACCACAGCTTTTGCCTCATTTTCAATTGCTTCCAGCTCAGCTTCAGTAAAGCGCTCATACCTGATCAACATCCTTCTGAATTTGGCCAGCGGGTCATACTCATTCACATAATTCAGCTCATAATCGTCACGGTAGAGATCATGCCTGTCAGAATTGGAGTGTGAATGAATCCTCACACAGTTTGCATGAACGATAACAGGATGTTCATGTTCGGCTACATACTCCTTGGCTTCGACCATGGTATTCATACTATCGAATACATCCTTGCCGTTGCAATGAAAAATCTTCAGGTTCTTAAATCCCGTAAAGTTATTGGCTACTTTCCGGTTGGCTGTTTGGTCTGCCTTTGGTACCGATATTCCATAACCGTTGTCCTGGAATACAAATATAACAGGAAGTTTCTCATTGCTGGCTCCGTTAATAGCTTCATAAACATAGCCTTCGGAAACAGAAGATTCTCCTTGCGAACTAATGGCTACACCAGGTACTTTGTATTTTTTCATGGCACGTGCCACTCCCACTGCATGCAGGGTATGATTCCCTGTACAGGAGGAGACATTGTGAATATTCCATTCCGGTTTGGCGAAGTGGTTGGACATGTGCCGACCTCCTCCTGCCACGTCTGTATCCCTGGAAATTCCGTTCAGGATCAACTCCTCTGCTGTCAGTCCGGCCGAATGCGTTGTGAGCATATCCCTGTAGTAGGGAAAAAGGTGATCATGTTCGCGGTCAAATATCTGGCCAATGGCAAGTTGAATACCATCATGTCCAGCATATGGTGCATGGTAGGACCATCCGATGGCCTGTTTCAGGTAGTTGGGGGCCCTGTTATCGATGGCCCGTCCCACCAGCATCAGTTTCAGCCATTTTGCCAGAGTCTCCTTATCTGTTTTTTTTATACTGTATTTCTTGTTTGTTGACATTGTAACTTAAAGTTTAAAATTCCCTGAATGGGGATCAAATGATTCAATATAGTCTCCCAATTTTTTTAGAAATGCTCCTCCAAGTGCACCATCAATAATCCTGTGATCGTAGGTAAGGGAGAGCCACATCTTTTGCCTGATGGCAATGACATCACCCATTTCGGTTTCAATCACTGCAGGCTTTTTCTTAATAGCTCCTATGGCAAGGATGGCTACTTCGGGTTGATTGATAATCGGGGTCCCGATATCATTCTGAAAGGACCCAAAGTTGGTCACAGTGAAGGTGCCTCCGCTGATATCATCCGGTGCAAGCTTACTGCTGCGGGCAGCTGATGCAAGCTCATTCATTTTCCTGGTGATTCCGGTTAGATTCAGTGCTTCGGCATCCTTAATATTGGGAACAATCAGGTTGTTATCGGGCAGCGATACAGCAATGCCAAGATTGATTATTTTTTTTATGATGATCTTCTCCCCCTCAACGGAGGCATTAATCTGTGGGAAATCGCGCAATGATTTTACCGTTGCCTCCAGGAATACCGGGAGGTAGGTAAGTTTGACTCCCTCTTTTTTAAAGAACTCATCTTTCACCCTGTTTCGCCAGTTAACAACGCCCGTCACGTCAACCTCGATCATATTTGTAACATGTGCAGATGTTTGTTTGGACCTGATCATATGCTCGGCAATCAGTTTCCTGAGTCTGCTCATTTCAACAACTTCATCGCCTTCTCCACGCATATGTGTTTCCTGAACATGTGTTTTTTGCAGAGCTGGAGCAGAAAGTTCTGCTTTTTTGGCCGGGGCTGTTTTCGTTCCGTCCCTCTTTTCCAGGTACTTCAGAAGATCTTCCTTCTGAACTCTTCCGTTTGCCCCGCCGCCCTCAATGGAATCAAGTTCATCCTGTGAAACGTCCTCTTTTGCTGCAATAGTCTTAACAAGCGGTGAATAGAAACGATCTTTGCCTGAGCTTAGCTTTTCATCACTGCTCTTGCTCTCTTTTACTTGATTTTCCTGGGGCCGGGCCTTCTTCTCTGCAGCCACCGGAGAATCATCCCCATCAAGTCCAATCACTGCAATGACAGTGCCTACCGGTACGACTTCGTCCTGCCTAAAGAATATTTTTTTCATAATGCCTTCAACAGGTGATGGTATTTCGGAATCAACTTTATCGGTGGCAATTTCGAGAAGAACATCATCCTCTTCAACCTTATCACCCTCTTTTACAAACCAGTTTGTAATAGTTGCTTCTTCAATACTTTCACCCATCTTAGGCATGATAATATCAAAATTTGCCATAATTGATTTAAATAATAATTTGGTGTGCTAATAGAATTTTCGTTGGTATAACAACCATACCAAGAAAATGTTTTTACTCTTCACCTTCGAAAAGGATGTCCAGAATTACCGGAGTATCGCTGGGGAGTCTGTCAGCTATAGGGTGCTTCTTAAAGACAGGGTAGCTTATTCTAATATCAGGGTATCCCATATGGACCAGCATGGCAACCACAGAAAAGATCTTTGGTCCCTGCGGTATCAATACGATGGAATATTCATTGCGAAGGGGTAAAATGATGTCGATCAAGCTCTGATAGATGGATTTTCCGTTGCGGATAGGATAAGCTATCAGGTTCCTGATTGGGGCCTCATTGATCAGCTTATGGTTGTTTACAAAGACCTTCTCAACAAAACGCTTCTCAACAGGCGGATCAGCGTAGAAAAGATAAAGCAGGTCCGGTTCAATGATTTTATAGATCGATTCCGAGACTTTCTTCTCCTGGCCGAGGCCAAGGATCAAGGCCACTTTTTTAACATTGGCAGGCTTTATATCAGTCTTAAGAAAGTCTGAAATCTCTTTTACCTTACCGTAACCGGGCTGTGGAACATAGTTGGCCATGGTATAGATAATTCGTATCCTGGCCTTTCTATCTTCATCCTGTTTATCATAGAACCATCTGAAAAATTCATAGTACCAGTTGGGTGACATACTGGTACAATCAATCATAACATTAATCTGTTCGCCCTCGATGGGAGCAAGGATTGCATCCACGTCCGGGATCGCAGAATTAACTGTAAATATTTCAAAATCATGGTCCTTGAAGTAATTCTCGTTTTTCTGGTAGGAAAACTCTTTTAGTTTTTTTGCACCCTTCAGGGCAATCTTTTTGCAGGAATCCTCTTCAATTAACCTGGACACAGTGGTAGCACGCGTTTCAAAGCCTAAGGTTGTGATAAAAACATCTGCCTTAAAATCAGCCAGTTGTGCCGGGTCAATATGTTCTATGGATGAGAGTTCCAAAATACATAATTCTGAATGGCCTAAGATATAAGGAAAATCGTAAGGTCTTCAAATAAATTACTAAAGTTTCGGATTTGTTGTTGGAATTTCAGCTATGGGGCCGGGCTGAGCCTCTTCCATGGAGAAGAGATCAAAAACAGGCCATTGATTAACTTTGTTGATGGTTCCGAACATCATACTTGATTCATACCTGTGGATCCTGGAATGCTTATAGGTACTGGTGTTTGTCAAAATAACCCAGTTTAAACCATCATTCTGCCTGACAATCAATGCTGAAGAGCCAGTCAGGTATCCTGTACGCCACCATGTGCCATAGCTGTCACTCCCTCTCCAGCCAAAAAGGCCCTTACCTGCAATATTTGGATTTGACATGCTGGCAATTGTTTCAGAGGAAAGAATATCTGGTTGATCGTTAAAACCATCAATAGCAGTCATAAATTTTACGAGTTCAGGAGCAGAAGCCACCCAACCTCCTGCAGGACCAAGAAGTTCCATATCGTTGCCACCATAATAGATGGGTACAATTTCACCTGTTCCTCCCATATCATAGGTAGTCATTTTACCAGCGCTACTATGGTACCTGACTTCGTTAGGATATTTCTCGTGATAATAGCTTTTCCCGATATGCATATCATGAATACCCAGTGGCTTAAGAAGATTCATAACCACATAATCCTGGTAAGGCATTCCGCTTCTCTCTTCAATGATTTCACCCAGGACAGCATATCCAAAATTGGAATAGTTGTATTTGGTGCCTGGCCTGCTATTTAAACTGAGCGAAAGTGAATAGTGGATAATATTTTTAATTGAAGCAGGTGCAGGAACATTCATTTTCCTGGCTATATAAAGCGGGCTGAAAACAGGATCGCCTGAATTTCTTGACCACCCTGCTGTATGGTTCAGGAGGTGACGGACAGTGATGTCTTCCACTCTTGGGTCCTTGTATGTACTATAGAGTGAATCATTCAGGATTCCATTTTTACCAAACACAGTCTCATCCAGATCCAGTGATCCTTCCTCATATAATTTCATTATAGCAACAGCTGTTATGAGTTTTGATACTGAAGCAATACGGAACAGATGGCCCGGTTTTACCTCCTCTCCCGTTTCTTTATTGGCCGTACCAAATCCTTTTGCATAAACCAGTCTTTCATCTTTGGTGACGGCCAAACTTGCACCTTCAATTTTCCACCTATGAATAAAGGCTTTAACCTGCCTATCAATAATTTCAGTTCCTTCAAAATCAGAATACTGATTATCCAGTAGCAAGGAGAAAGGCACCTCTTCGTTGTTCAGAAGCGATGGATATCCCTTGTCCGAGAAAGTCATGGCGATTTCTCCGAAAAAGAAAAATGTAAACAGGGAAATAAACACAAATATTTTCTTCACAAATATTATTTATTGGAGCAAACATGCTCAATTACGGGGACAAAGTTATAGTAAAAACAGATTGAATCAGAATTGTTCAAGGCTGCCAAAAAGACACTCCATTAATAATATGCGTATAAGACTGTATTACAGGGTTATACATAATATTTTGAGACAATGCGAATGGTGTTATAATTTAATTATATTATATCGCTTCGCACGAAATAGTGTACTTTAATAGAGAGTTATCTTAGCTTTTATAAGACAATCGATGCTATTGGTCAAAAGAATTTACCAGAGATGTGGAAAGGGTATAAAACACGAATGGGAGCCAAATTTGCATCTGGTTCCCATTCCGCTGGTTAGATACCGTAGTTTCTAATTCGCGCCAAGCTACGGTTATTATGACTCGTTTACATGGTCGAAACCTTGCAAACTCTTTCGCTGCCCGACGAATCGAACAACTTGCATCGCTGTTGTCCATAGACAATGCATAATGCTCAACTGTTTACAACTTTCACTGCGTTTTCAGGTACTCTACAGTTTCAGTTTCGAATCTCCCTTCATGCTTTTGACGGCAGTCCAGCTATTCCAGTTCCCAGTCTGATCCGAAGATCAGGAAAACAGCATCAATACCTGATTAGCTGTTCCCGTGACTCATGTTCACGCTTTCGGGTTGCCCCGACCGCTAACAAACTTAATTATTTAAAGAACTGAGTGGCCTTTTATCGCTCACTTGGTAAGACCAAATGTATACGCTTTCCTGCATCGTTCCAAGAAAAAATTGCCGAAGAATTTAACATTGAATGAACAGTGTTTATTAACAATTACCTGATAAATGGATTAATGATGCTGGGATCTGTTTATACCACAAACCCTTAGCAGTATCTTTCCAAATTGATAATTGTTGATATCCCAAACGCCGGCTAAAATAATTTACCCGGAGAAAGATACTTAAAAGGTTCAATTATGCGCGGATCAGTGGGATCAGCTTTGCTGGAAGAGAGACACGGGCTGACTGTATATGCTCCATCAGGGAGTTGGCTTTGATGGTAATAAGGGAGCAACTCTTCACTTCTTCACCGTTCAAAGGAATCCTCCAGCTATCGCAAAGACCTGCAAATACAAAAGGCTCACCACTCTTTAATGTTATATACCAGGGGATTTTTATGTTGTTGATCTGCTGCCACTCAAAAAGACCCCCCCTGCTACAATCAGGCATCTCCCATGATTCAAAGGTCCTCTAAAGGAGAGCTTTTCATGTAAGGTTTCGGTGCGGGCATTGTAAGTTCCCTTTCTAATCTGCTCAGCCTCTTCCCCGTCCCTACTCCAGGCTGGAATCAGGCCCCAATGCATTAACTGGACACGTGAAGGATTCTCCTGGGCGATCACAGGTATCAATGGATTATCAAAAGCCCTGTAGAAATAGTTAAAGTCATAATCATACGAAATGGAGTGGTTATTAGTTAAAGGGAAAGTTAAAAGTTAAACAATTATGAAATAAGATTTGTTAATGATACATACTCTTTATCATGAATCAGCAAACTGAAATATTGCCTTTTTTTCCACTAAGTGTTTTTTTGTTTCCCGGTGAGGATATGCCCCTGCATATCTTTGAGCCCCGATATACGCAACTTATTGATGAGACCCGTACCCTGGGGACTACTTTTGCCATTCCCTTTGTAATTGATCGGGAAATACAGGAATTCGGATGTGAAGTGAGGTTGAAAAATATGGTGGCCGAAAAAGAGGATGGGGACATGGTGATCGTTGTTGAATCCATTGCCATCATTGAGATTTCCAGTTACGACAAACAGCTTGAGGGAAAACTCTATGCTGGTGGCACGATCAGGCGCCTCCCCTGCGATGACCCTGTTGTAAGTAAGGAACTGATTGATCTGATTGTTAGCTACAGGATGCAATTTGACCGCGAGTTTCTTGACACTTCCGATCCTGCAAAAATTTCACGTAAAGATGTTATTATTGCGCTGAATCTTTCTTCAAACGAAAAGTTTAAATTCATATGTATGCCGGATGCAGAACAGAGAGAGGGTTTTCTGGCAGGGCAACTTCGTTATCTCAGCATGATCAGAAAGCAGGAGAGCCTTCTGGGGGATGATTTTGGCTTGAATTGACCAGCTTCATGCGGTCCATATCCTGTTTCAGGCTTGCTACTGTACGAACCAGCTGGTTTTCCGGAATCACGGGCTCCGGGATCTCATGACTGATAAAATGAATGAACTTCCATATCTCCCTGATCCCACTAACATCGATCTTATAGGGCTCATAAAGTGGATTCAGCGAGTAAAGAATCAACTTTCCTTCCTCCTCAATTTTGTTTTCAATAATCTTGAAAACAATACCATCATCCATGGTTAATACCACACATGCCTCCCCGTTTCTCAACTCTTTCCAGTCCACTACATACTCGCCGGTTACCCATGCTTTCTCCGGAATGGGAAGCATGGAATCGCCCTGAAGCTGAAAGGTTCTGTATTTTTTTTCGCCCGATAGAAAAGGGAGCTGGAATACCTGTAACTCGCTGATGTATTCCGGATCGGAAAAACCGTTGGTATAACCTGCCTGCGCCTTTACAGGAACCAGTTCTATATTTTCCTGGTTGTCTGCACTTACCGTGGAGGCAAGTATCCTCAGATTTCCACCCCTGAGAAACACATCTTCTCCATGTTCCAGTTGCCGCAGCTGGGTCTCGCTTAATTTCGACAGGTCCACCTTTAGCAGGGTATCTATTGCAATGGCATAATAAGCCGAAAAGAGAAGGAGTATATCCAATCCGGGCTGCGCCACCCTGTTCTCATAACCACTTAAGGTGGAACGCTTCATACTAAGCTGTACAGCCACCTCATCCTGTGTAAGGTGTTTGCGCTTTCTCAACAATTTAATATTTGAATCAAAATACATGTTAAAACAATATTTATGGTTGCACAAAAGAATCCGAAAGATTATATTGTAATCACAATAGTGATTATATTCTAATCAAAGATAGAATAAATAGTTACAAACACAAAAGAAGTGAGTATTACTCGAAATATCGTGCATATGGACCTGGATACATTCTTTGTTTCTGTGGAGCGCCTGATGAACAGCGAGCTGGAAGGTAAGCCGGTGATTATCGGAGGGATGTCGGATAGGGGCGTGGTATCCAGCTGCAGTTATGAGGCCCGGCTATTCGGGGTACATTCGGCCATGCCCATGAAAATGGCCCGCTCGCTCTGCAACGAGGCCATTGTGATCAGGGGGGATATGGATGCTTACAGCCGGCACTCACGAATGGTTACTGATGTTATTGCTGAACAGGCTCCCATGTATGAAAAAGCATCCATCGATGAACACTACCTGGATATTACCGGGATGGACCGTTTTTTCGGCTGTATGCAGTGGACCCATGAACTGAGGCAGCGTATTATAAAAGAGACAGGTTTGCCCATCTCCTGCGGACTCTCGGCCAACAAGACTGTTTCAAAGATTGCCACCGGTGAGGCCAAACCCAACGGGGAAATTGAGATTCCAGGTGGAGGAGAAAAGGACTTCCTCTCCCCTCTTTCCATTCGAAAGATTCCTATGATCGGGAACCGCACCTTCCATCTGCTACGTTCCATGGGCATAGCTACCATCGGCACCCTGGGGCAGATACCCATGGAGATGATGGATAGTTTGCTGGGGAAGAACGGCCTGGTGATCTGGAAGAAGGCCAATGGCATTGATCCCACTCCTGTGGTCCAGTATTCTGAACGGAAATCCATTGGAAGTGAAAGAACCTTCCAGCGGGATACCATGGATACGGGGGGATTGCACGACCTGCTCACCTCCATGGTGGAAAAACTGGCCTTCCAGCTGCGCAAAGAAGAGAAACTCACCTCCATTGTAACCGTGAAGATCCGCTACTCAAATTTTGATACCCATACCCTGCAGAAAAGAATCTCTTACACCTCTTTCGATCATGTGCTGATTCCCGCTGCCAGGGAGTTGTTCGATCGTCTTTATAAGCGGCGCATGCTGATCCGTCTGGTGGGGGTCCGCTTCTCCGGCCTGGTCCGGGGTGTTCAGCAGTTGAACCTCTTCGAAGATACCACGGAGATGGTGCATCTTTACCTGGCACTGGATAAACTACGCAGACGCTACGGTTCAGATTTGGTCAAAAGAGCCAGTGGCATACAGCTTCACGACCTGGAAGAGCGAATCTCCCTGACGCAGCAACAGAAGAGCATCTCCTCGCCGAAAGATCGCCAGCAGATAGATAACCTGAAGAACAGGCGCTTTCGTTACTGGCACTAAAATGAGCATAGCGAACATATGTATTTAAATTGCCATTCATATTACAGTTTGCGCTACGGGACCATGGCGGTGGAAACACTGGTGGAGCAGGCGGCCGCAATGGGAATAGATGCCCTGGCCCTGACCGATATCAATAATTCCACGGGCATGGTCGACTTTGTAAGGGCATGCCGACAACACGGAGTTCATTCCATGGGGGGGGTCGAATACCGCAACGGGGATGCCTATCTCTATACAGGCATTGCACGGAACTCCCATGGATTCAGGGAACTTAACGAGTTTCTCTCCTACCATATGCAGTCAAAGCTTCCCCTGCCCGAGCGGGCACCTCCTCTGGAGGATGTATGGTTCATCTATGATTTCAGCAAAAATCCCTGGCAGGGAAAGAGGCGTGGTGACAAGCTGCGCGACCGGGAACTCATCGGGGTACGGCCGGGTGAGGTGAACAGGCTCCTTACCTCCCCATGGAACAAGGAACCCTCCAGGCTGGTGATGCGGCACCCGGTCACCTTTCTTCATAAGAATGACCACGTCTTGCACCGGCACCTGAGGGCCATTGATCATAATATCTTGCTGAGCCAGTTGAAACCCGGACAGATGGCCGACGAGAGCGAAGTGTTGCTTTCGCCCGATCTGCTGCGCTGTGCCTATGATGAAGTTCCTCATATCAGGAGGAACACAGAGCAGATCCTGAGTGATTGCAGGATCGATTTCGATTTTACAACAGTCAAGAATAAAAAAACCTTTACCGGGACAGCCCAGGACGACAGGGTTCTTCTGGGAAAACTGGCCATGGATGGGATGGATTACCGCTACGGGCGCGGAAACCGGGAGGCCCTGAAGCGGATCAGGCATGAACTTGAGATCATCGACCAACTTGGTTTTTCCTCTTATTTTCTGATTACCTGGGATGTGATCCGCTATTCCATGTCGAGGGGTTTTTACCATGTTGGAAGGGGCAGCGGTGCCAATTCCATTGTGGCTTACTGCCTGCGGATTACCGATGTAGACCCCATCGATCTGGACCTCTATTTTGAACGTTTTATCAACCCCAAAAGAACCTCTCCCCCCGACTTCGATATAGATTTTTCATGGAAGGAGCGGGATGAGGTGCTGGATTATATCTTTAAAAGGTATGGACGCAAACATACCGCGCTGATCGGGACCATCTCCACCTTCCGGGACCGTTCCATATTCAGGGAGCTGGGCAAAGTATATGGCCTGCCCAAAGAGGAGATTGACCGGCTGGTAAAAGATCCCGGGAGTGGGCTGAATGAAAATCATATAACCCGGAATATTTATGAGGCCGGGAGTCGCCTGATGGATTTCCCCAACCTAAGAAGCATTCATGCCGGTGGTGTACTGATCTCCGAAGAGCCCCTGACCACCTATACGGCACTGGATATGCCTCCCAAAGGACTTCCGACCACCCAGTGGGATATGTATGTGGCCGAAACGCTGGGCTTCGAAAAATTGGATATTCTCAGTCAGCGTGGTATCGGGCACATCAAGGAATGCACGGAGATTATACGGAAGAACCGGGGACTGGAGGTGGATGTGCACCGCGTGGATGAATTTAAAAAGGACAGGAAAGTCCTGGAACAGCTAAAATCGGGTGAGACTAATGGTTGTTTCTATATTGAAAGTCCGGCCATGCGCGGCCTGCTCACAAAGCTAGGCTGCGACAACTACCGCACCCTGGTGGCAGCCAGCTCCATTATCAGGCCAGGGGTGGCACAGTCGGGGATGATGCGTGAATATATCCACAGGTTCCATCATCCCGAGTCATTTGAGTACCTCCATCCCATTATGGAAGAGCAGCTGAAGGAGACCTTTGGAGTGATGGTATACCAGGAGGATGTAATCAAAATATGTCACCATTTTGCAGGACTGGACCTGGCTGATGCGGATGTGTTGCGTAGGGCCATGAGCGGCAAGTACCGCTCCAGGAAAGAGTTTGACCGGATTGCAGATCGTTTTTTTGACAATTGCCGGCTGCGGGGCTATCCCGATCAGCTCACCAATGAAGTGTGGCGGCAGATTAGCTCTTTTGCCGGTTACTCTTTTTCCAAGGCCCATTCGGCTTCTTTTGCTGTGGAGAGTTTCCAGTCGCTCTACCTGAAGGCCCACTACCCTCTTGAATTTATGTGTGCGGTAATCAATAATTTCGGGGGATACTACCGCACCTGGGTCTATTTCAATGAAGCGCGACGCTGGGGGGGCAACATACACCTTCCCTGCGTAAACCGGAGCGACCATAAGACCTCCATAAGCGGCAAGGATATCTATATGGGTTTCATCCATATTCAGAACCTGGAACTGCAGGTAGCAGGGATGATTACCAGGGAAAGAGAGCAAGGTGGGGCTTTCAGCAGCCTGGAGAATTTTCTTGAGCGGGTGCCACTGGGGCTGGAACAGCTGATCATCCTAATCCGTATTTCGGCCCTTCGCTTCACGGGAAAGAGCAAGAAGGAACTTCTGTGGGATGCTCACTTTGTGCTGGGAAAGCGTAAAAAAAGAGATCCCGTAAGAGAGCTGTTTCCGGTGCAGAAACGGGAATTCGCCCTGCCCGAACTGGAACAGACGGCAGTAGAGAACAGCTATGATGAACTGGAGATACTTGGCTTTGCGGTAAGCATTCCCGCTTTCGAATTGCTTCAGAGCTCTTTCCGGGGGGAGATCCTTTCCCGCCAGATGATGGAGCACCTGGGTAAAAAGGTACGTATGCTGGGCAATCTGGTCACCGTAAAGCATGTGCGTACCAAACAGAAACAGTGGATGAATTTTGGCACCTTTCTGGATGTGGAGGGGGAATTCTTCGATGTGGTCAACTTTCCCGATTCGCTGAAACGTTATCCCTACAGGGGGAATGGCATCTACCTGCTGTATGGGGAGATCACTCAGGAGTTTGGATTTCCGGGAATGAGTGTGGAGAAAATGGCCCGGCTGCCCTACCAATCAGATCCCCGCTACCAGACACCAGGCACCAGGCACTAACTATCTGTCCTTCTGATATTCAGTATTCCCTTCACTTTTTTCAGCTTTCGGATAAGTGCTTCCAGGTGCCGAGTATCTTTCACAAAAAGAGTGATACTTCCATCGAACATTCCATCGTTGGAATCAATGGATATGGATCGCATATTTACCTGCAGATCCTTTGAGATCACATCTGAAATATGGCTAACGATTCCCAGGTCATCCATGCCTGTAATGCGAAGGGTAACCGGGAAAAAGGGACTCCTCTCATTGTTATTCCATCGGGCCTTCACTACCCTGTAGCCGTAACGGGAGAGCATCTGTTGCGCATTGGGACAGTTGATCCGGTGGATGGAGATACCGGAGCTGATGGTAACAAATCCAAAAATGGCATCTCCCTGGATCGGATTGCAGCAGGGAGCCAGCTTATACTCCACATTGGCAAGCTTCTCATCAATGATCAGGAAGTCGCCCGATTCTCTGGATGTTTTACTTACCAGTCGTTCAACTGTTTCCTCTTCGATTTTAACAGCTTTGTTTTCAGCTGGTTTCTCGCTGCTTGTGAGTAGTTCTTTAATCTGAAGCAACTCCACCTTCTCGGTGGCAACATCGAAATACAGGTCCACAGAATCCTTGTACTTAAAATATCGCAGTATTTTCCGGATGCTGCTGTCGTTAAATTCAATCTTCCAGTTCCGGAACCGTCTTTTCAGGATCTCCTTGCCATGCTCGGCCTCTTTCAGCTTCTCCTCCTTCAGTGCCTGCTTTATTTTCCCTTTGGCTTTCGAGGTAACCACCACATTAAGCCAGTCCATCTTTGGCTTCTGGCTCTTTGATCGCAGGATCTCTACCTTATCGCCATTGTTCAGGCTGTAACGGATGGGGACATTCTTGTTGTTGACCCTTGCTCCGGCACAGGAAGCCCCCACATCCGTATGGATATCAAATGCAAAATCGAGCACCGTAGCATTCTCAGGGAATTTCTTAAGTTCGCCCGTAGGTGTGAAAACAAATATCTCTTTACTAAACTGACTCAGCTTCAGATCTTCCATCAGGTTGGAAGCATCCGTTTCAGAATTCTCCAGGGTCTCTCTGACCTTCTGTATCCACTGATCGATCCCGGCCTGTCCCTTGATACCTTTGTATTTCCAGTGAGCAGCCAATCCCTTCTCTGCAATCTCATTCATTCGGGTGGTTCTGATCTGAACCTCCACCCATTCTCCTCCCGGAACAACTACCGTGGTATGAAGAGACTCGTAACCATTTGATTTGGGGGCCGATATCCAATCCCTAAGACGCTCCGGATTGGGTTGATAGTGATCCGTAATAATACTATAGACCCTCCAGCAATCGGCCTTTTCCTGCTTTAGAGGGCTATCAATAATGACCCTTATGGCAAACTTATCATAAACCTCTTCAAACTCCACTTTCTGCTTGCGCATCTTTCTCCAGATAGAAGAAATTGACTTAGGCCTTCCTTTGATCTCAACCTTGAACTTCTCCCGGTCAAGATCCTTCTGAAGGGGTTGGATAAATTCCCTGATAAAACGGTCCCTACGCTGGATGGAAGCTTTAAGCCTTTTTGCAATGGATAGGTAAGCTTCTTTCTCCAGAACACTCATGGAGATGTCCTCCATTTCGGACATGATATTGTATAGCCCAAGTCTGTGAGCCAATGGAGAATAGATAAACCTCGATTCGCAGGAAAGCTCAATCTGCTCTTGTTCGACCAGATGATCCATGGCTCTCATCATGTAAAGCCTCTCAGCAATTTTCACAAGGATCACGCGGAAATCGGTGACCAGTGTCAGCACCAGGTTCCGCATATTTTCGGCCTGCCCATGTGTACTGGAGATGTCCAGACTACTGATCTTCAACAACTCATCTACAACAACAGCAGTTCGTTCCCCCACTCCTGATTCTATATCTTTAACAGAGATGTGTTGATGTTCTGCACAGTAAAGCAAGAGTGCCGCAGAAACCCCGATAGCATCCAGGCCCAGCTCCTTCATAGTCATCTTTGCCAGTCCGCTCGAGAATATCACTTGGTAAACTCCATGAAGCTTCCGGGATTCATCGCTGTGTTTCAGAAGTAACTCAAAGGAATGTTTTAGCAGTGCAAGAGATTTTTTATCATACTCATCTCCACAGATAGACATCAGCTCCCTGAACTGAGTAAGAATTTCCTTTTGTAAAGGCTTAGAGTATTTTTCAAGGACATCCATGCGGCATGTTTCGCAAGGCAAAAATAATCAATTTATACAGGGAATTGCAACTTCGAAGGTAGAGCCTTTGTCCGTATCACTTGTAATGGTAAGTTTACCATTGTGAAGATGCGTGAATTCCCTAACCAGAGTTAATCCCATACCAGCTCCCTTCTCGTTGGCTGTTCCCCGGCGACTCCCTCCCTTGTTTTGCTCAACTTTACGAATCTGCTCCACGGACATACCAATTCCCTGGTCGGCTATCCTGAAGTGAACCATTCCATCTATTTTTTTCAGGCCTATGGTTATGGTTCCTCCGGGCTTTGAAAATTTGATTGCATTTGAGATCAGATTCCGGTAGACAGTCTCCATCATAATCCTATCGGCGACACATAAGATGGTTCCGTCGATCTCTTTGGTAATCCTGATATCCTTTTTCTTCACATTCTCATCATAAAGAGAAAGACAGTTAGATACCAGCGTATTGAGCTTTACCTCCTCAGGATGGTAATTAGATTCCCCCCCCTCGAGACGTGACCAGTGGAGCAGGTTCTCCAGCAACTCCAGAGAGTAAGAAGCTGAATTCTTCAGGTTACCCAGCAACCTGTGCCGGTCAATCTCAACCTTATTGTCCCCCTCTATCCTGTTTAGGACCTCCACAGCGGTTAACTGGTTGCCAATGGTTCCTCTCAGATCGTGGGCAATAATCGACATCATCCGATCCTTGGTTTTATTTAACTGGTCCAGTTTCAGGTTCTGCCTGGTAATAACCAGGTTCTTCTCTTCCAGTTTCAGTTTTGCACTTCTATGGCGCCGCATATGGTATAGCACCAACATTAAGCCCAGTGCCAACAACGATACAATAACCAGAGTGGAGTGGAAGACAAACGTTCTTTTTCGTGCCATCAGGCGATCGAGGTTGGATTGAAAACGCAGATTATCATTCTCCTGCTGCAGCTCCCTGGAGCGATTCCTGAACTCCATTTCCATGGCAGCCATGGAGGTGGCTTCTTCCCTCAGGCTATCTTTGTAGTTGTGGTATTGGACTGCATACTCGTAAGCCAACCAGTAATTCCCCTGTATTGATGCCAGTTCCTTTTTAAGCTGGTATACTTCTGTAAGGTACTCCATGGTCCGGATATCCTCTGCAATTTCCAGTGCCTGATTTGCCATCCTTTCAGCTTCGCCGTAACGATCGCGTTCCATTGCAATGGTCCCAAGACCCAGGTAACACCGCACAAGTCCGTCCAGATCGCCCAGCTCCTTCTTTACAGGAATAGCATTATTATAGAGACTTATGGCCTCATCAGTCTCGCCCATCTGTATATAAATATCAGCCAGGTGTATATAGCAATTTGAAATGGTACGTTCATCCTCCAGCTCAACTTTTATCTTCATCCCACGCCTCACAAAGTCAAGTCCTTTTTCAAGCATGCCCATGGATGCATAATTGGTTCCAATGTTAATCAGACAATTAGACAACAGGATGGGATCGTTCAGAGATGTACTTACATTAAGAGCCTCCTGGTAGAGATCCAGCGCAGCATCGTATTTTCCAATTTTGTTCTGAACCACTCCAGAGTTAGAGAGACAGAGGGCAATAATTCCCTGGAAGTTGTCCCCTTCTGCAATCTCAAGTGCCCGTGTAAAATATTCCAGTCCCCGGTCATAGGTCCCCAGATGAACAAAAACATTTCCCATATTGATATATGTCTGTGCTATGTCGTATGCATGCACCGAGCTATCCAGGTAAAGAACCGATTCCTGGTAAACGGAAAGTGCTTCCACATACTCGCCCCTGTTCTTATAAATGATCCCCATATTGTTCAGACAATGACTTACTCCCATATCCATGTTGTTTCTCTTGAAGTAATTCAGTGCAGTCTGATAAAGATTCATGGCCTGGGTATAATCGGACCTGAACAGGTATACATTTCCTTTCTGCTTTATGGTTATAAAGAAATTCAGATGGTCTTCAGATTCATGAAAATAGGCCAGTGCCCTATCATAAAACAATAAGGCCTCCTCGTAGGATCCACTGCGGGCATATACCCTCCCAGCTATCTTGTAGTATCTGCCCAAAGCCCGTATATCATCCAGTTGTTCGGCAACTTGTTTAGCCTGCTCCAGGTAAGTAAAGGAGGCCAGGGTATCCGATGCTCCCACCACTTCGGCAAGATCAAGCAGCAGCCGCATACGGATCGAGTCGGCAATATCTCTTTCAATCTCTGTCTTCAGGCTATCGCACAGGGTCTGGTCTGTTGCTGTTAACAGTGAGGATAAAAGAACCAGGAATAGTATAAAGATGGTTCGCGGCGCATACATAGAGGATTGTTTAGGGGGGATAAATTTAAGAAATTTTACTCCCTATATAATTTTAGCACATATTTGTATGGTAAAACAACTATAGCGCTGGTACTACCTGAAACTGATGCCCACTCCCACCGATTGAGTGGCATAGAGGGTGTAAGTAAAATCGTAGTGGAGTGTCAAGACACCCAGTTTGATCCTTGCACCCACATTCAGACGCAGGTTATTGAAATTCTTAAACCTGGTTTCAATGGGGTTTTCCAGTATCTCATATGTTATTTTCCCTAAATCGTCACTACTCTCATCAACAATCACCGTATGGATGGGATAGTGTCCTTCCATGAGCATCTCCACCATGGAGCTGGCATAACCGATTCCCTCATAAATGCTGATTACTGGCAAAGTCTGTGAAGCAATCAGGTTAAGGGTCCACCCTTCCACCCTCTGAGTCACAAACTGGTCATCCCAGTCAAAATCGGGGTAATTATCCACCTCGACAATGGATTGGGGCTCCACCACCAAATGAACCGAGGAAGTGACCGTTGTATATCCTCCCTGAACACTGATATCCAAAAACGGAATTTTCTTAATAAAAGGCAGCCATTGTGAAATGGAGTGCTTCCCTCCCACTCCCCACAGTCCGATCTCCCCGTAATCCTTGTAGCCAACAGTGGGTATAAAGCGTGCAGAGACATCGGTCCCAAAGGGCAGTCCCACCGTCAGTTGAGCCATAGGAAGCGGAATAAAGTCCAGGCCAGTTCCATCGGGTACCGTAAAACTGGAGTACTCCACCTCCTGCATATTTCCGCCTCCCAGGTCAACCATCTGTGAGTAGGAAAGTCCGGGACGTAGCTCCTGATTTCCGGCAACCGTAGGTGCGATGCTTCCATGGCTCTGATCGATGGTGCCATTCACACTCATAGCAGCCAGATCATAAGTCAGCGCCGAAGAGGGCGCTTTGGCCCAGCTAACTGTAGCTGTAATATCCAGTCCACCCAGCTTGTGGGGCCTTGCAGTATTGTACCAGCCTGCATTCAGGTCCGAGCCCAGGATATTGGCATAAGGTTTCAGATACTCCTGTAAGATCGCCTCTGCATCCTCAACACCCCCGTAGATAAAATCCAGATTAAGTGGCTGAGAAAAAGCCGGAATTACTGTCCAGCTCATAATTATAAAGAAGCTTATTCTGACTCTCATTTCGATTTGTTTCATCATATTATGATTTACATTCCACCACAAAAATAAAAAAACCTAAATTTGTTTCCATGTCTCCCGCATTTCAATTTCCAAATCAACCCCTTGCCGATCGGATGAGACCAGTTACACTGGATGACTACATAGGTCAGGAGCACCTGGTGGGCCCCAATGCAGTTATACGCAAAATGGTGCTCTCGGGTTCGCTTAGTTCATTTATTTTATGGGGACCCCCTGGTGTTGGCAAAACCACCCTGGCTTCTGTTATTTCGAAACAGCTGGACCGACCCTTCTATCGTCTGAGTGCAGTACAGTCGGGTGTTAAGGATGTAAGGGAGGTCATCGAAAAGGCTAAGAAAAACCAGTTTTTCAACCAGCCCAACCCCATCATGTTCATCGATGAGATTCATCGTTTCTCCAAATCTCAGCAGGATTCTCTGCTGGGGGCCGTTGAACAGGGCATCGTCACCTTGATCGGAGCCACCACAGAGAACCCCTCCTTTGAGGTTATCTCACCCCTTCTCTCCCGCTGCCAGGTGTATGTTCTGAATTCCCTCTCAAAAGAGAAACTTGAAGAACTATTGATGCGCGCCCTGGAAAAGGACCCTTACCTGAAAAAACTGGATATCCATATTCTTGAGAACAAGGCCATGCTTCAATACTCCGGTGGGGATGCCCGGAAACTCCTGAATACCCTGGAGGTGGTGGTTAAATCGGAAAGTTCCGGTGAAGATTTTAGTATGGATCAGCCTCTTGAGATTACGGATGAGTTGGTTACCGACCGACTCCAGGAGAACATGGCCATCTATGATAAAAATAGTGAGATGCACTATGATATCATTTCTGCTTTTATCAAATCGGTGCGCGGAAGTGATCCTGATGCGGCAATATACTGGCTGGCCAGGATGCTGGCCGGCGGAGAAGATGTAAAATTTATTGCACGAAGACTGGTAGTACTGGCATCCGAAGATATCGGACTGGCAAATCCCAATGCCCTGCTTATGGCTACTAACTGTTTCCAGGCGGTACATATGATCGGAATGCCTGAAGCAAGAATCACACTTTCTGAAACCACCATATACCTGGCAGCCTCTCTCAAGAGCAATTCGGCCTATGCGGCTATCAACAAGGCCCTGGAAACGGTGCAGAAGACAGGGAACCTTACGGTCCCCCTGCATTTAAGAAATGCGCCCACCTCATTGATGAAGGATCTTGGTTATGGAAAGGATTACCAGTATGCCCATAATTATGAAGATCATTTTGTCCGGGAAAACTATCTTCCAGACGATCTGCGTAAAACACAGTTTTACCAGCCGGCAGTAAATCCCAGGGAAGAGGACATGCGGAAGCGACTGGATTCTTTGTGGAAAGAAATGAAAAATTATGACAAGTAGGAAAGATTTAAAAACTGTTATCCCCTCCCTTGCTCATTCCGGGAGAGATGGATTTATGCTAATTGCCGGACCCTGTGTGGTAGAAGGAAGGGATATGGTAATGCGAATTGCTGATCATATATGTGAGCTCAGTGCAAAATATAAGCTTCCATACGTATTCAAGGCATCTTACAGGAAAGCTAACCGTTCACGAATCGACTCTTTTACCGGAATTGGTGATGAAAAGGCCCTTAAAATCCTGGAGGAGGTCGGAACACAATTCTCTGTTCCTGTGATTACAGATGTGCACAGTCCTGAAGAAGCAGAAAGAGCTGCCAACCATGTGGATGTGCTCCAGGTACCGGCCTTTTTGTGCAGACAGACCGACCTGCTGGTGGCCTGCGCTAAAACAGATCGCACCGTATCGGTGAAGAAGGGACAGTTCCTGGCGCCAGAGTCCATGAAATTTGCAGTGGACAAGGTGCTTGAATCTGGGAACAACAAGGTCTTTATCACCGAACGTGGCACCACCTTTGGTTATCAGGACCTGGTGGTTGATTTCAGGGGCATTCCGGTGATGCAACAATTTGGATGTCCGGTTATACTGGATGTAACCCATTCGCTTCAGCAACCCAACCAGGCCAGTGGCGTAACCGGGGGCAGGCCCGAACTGATTGAGATCATGGCAAAAGCTGGAATAGCAGTGGGTGCAGATGGCATTTTCCTGGAGACCCACCCCGATCCATCCTCAGCCAAATCGGATGGTACCAATATGCTTCAGCTTTCCCTCCTGGATGATCTCTTAAGAAAACTTAACTCGCTTAGAGAAGTGATAATTAGTATGTAAGTTTAAGTTTAACCAAATATCAATCCATATGCGTAAACTATTTATTTCAACTGCGATTTTAGCTGTTTCATTGTGCTCACTTTCGGCACAAAATCTGGATAATATTCTTAAGGATCATTATAAGGCTTCAGCTCAGGAGAAAATGACAAAGGTCACTTCTATAACAACTTCGGGTATCAACACCTATGTTGCCATGGGTATGGAGACAGGATTCACCCTCTACCAGTCAAGACCCAATAAACTCAGGGTCGAAGCGGAATTCCAGGGATCTAAAATCATACAGACTTTTAATGGCACTACCGGATGGATGTATGCACCGATCATGGGTATCAACGAACCCCAGGAAATGGGTACTGAAGAACTTAAAACCATTCTTTCTCAGGCCGAGTTCGAGAGTCCGCTCTGGGACTATAAGACCAAAGGCAAGACCCTGGAGCTCCTTGGTGAAACTGATGATGGATCTGCACATAAGATCAAGGTGACTTCTGAAAATGGAGACGAGTTGACCATCTGTATCAACAAGAACACTTCCCTGATCTCGAAGATTATATCTGTCCAGAGTGTGCAGGGCCGGGAAGCCGAAGTTGAAGTGGAGTTGAAGGATTACAAAGATGTAAAAGGAATCCCCACAGTTCATTATATGGCTACTAAAATGGAAGGTCAGGTGGCCAATACCATCAAAATGACGAGCATCGAATTCGATAAAAAGCTGGATGCTTCTCTTTTTGAGAAACCTGTTATAGAATAAAAAATGCAGTAGTTGTTAAGCCAGGTTCTGTGCCCTGCACAAGCAGGGTCCCTGTCATTTTTCTAAGCGGCCTACCCCCCGGCAGAAGCGGGTAGCTTTTATAATACCGGTATACATGGCCTTTCAGCCCGCAGGACAAACAGCTGTAAGGATTACCCCTTACACTGGTAGGCTCTTACCCCACCTTCTCACCCTTACCCCCGTGAGGAGGCGGTTTTTTTCTTCTTTGTTCCCCATGCCCTCGCAAACATCTGTTTTTCAACAGTACGGTACCCTAAGCTGCCCGGACTTTCCTCCACAGGTCTAAACCTGCAGCGACAGGATCAACTACTGCAAAATTTTAAAGAACTATGCAAAAATAGTTATTTTTGCGAACATTGAACTGTAAGTATGAGCGACCCATCCTCCATAAGTCCTGAGAATTTCAGGTATACCCTGCCCGAATCATCCATCGCCTCCTATCCCCTTGCTGAGCGCTCGGCCTCCAAACTCCTGCTTTATAGGCAGGGACGTATCAGTCACGATCGTTTTAGTGAACTCCCCAGGTATCTGCCTGACGCATCCTGGCTCGTTTTTAATAACACCAGGGTGATACAGGCCAGGCTAAGATTCAGGAAAAGAACAGGGGCACGCATTGAGATCTTCTGCCTGGAACCGGTCGATCCCGCCGACTATGAACTTGCCTTCCAGGCTGAATACACATCCACATGGACCTGCCTGGTGGGAAATGCTAAAAAATGGAAAACAGGTGTGGTTTCACTTCAGACCCGTATCAATGGCAATGAGGTGATTCTGGAGGCATATATGAAGGAAAAAAGTGGAGACGGATATACCATTTTATTCCGATGGAATCAGCCCGGGGTAAGTTTTGGCGATATCATTGAACAGTCGGGAAGTACTCCCATCCCACCCTACCTGAACAGGGATGCAGAGGAAAGTGACAAAGATCGCTACCAGACCATCTACAGTCAGAATAATGGTTCTGTGGCAGCGCCAACAGCGGGACTTCATTTCACCCCTGAGATGATCCGGCAACTTGAAAAATCGAAGGTCCCCATGGCAAAGCTCACCCTCCATGTGGGAGCCGGCACCTTTGTCCCCATCAAAGAAGAGAATGCAAGGAATCACACCATGCATTCCGAGTTAGTGTTAGTAAACAGGGAATTCCTGGCAACCTGGAAAATAAACACGAAAGGTCTGATCGCTGTGGGGACCACCAGCACCCGCAGTCTTGAATCGCTTTACTGGCTGGGGGTAAAAATTAAGGAACACTCCCTTTCTGATCCTGATTCGCTGACAATTGTGCAGTGGGATAATGAGAATCTTCCACAGCACATCTCCCTGACAGAGAGCCTTGATACGCTGCTATCTTTTTGCAATCAACGCGGGTTGGAGCATCTGCGTTTTTCCACACAGCTGATGATTGTTCCGGGTTACCGCTTCAGATGTATAAGCGGACTGCTAACAAATTTCCATATGCCGGGAAGCACCTTATTGCTATTAATTGCAGCATGGATCGGTGAGGACTGGAAAAAAGTATATGATTATGCCCTGAAGGAGAATTTCAGATTCCTCAGCTATGGGGACAGCTCCCTGCTACTTCCCCAGCAGGGATGAAAGTAATGATGCAAATTGTTCAATATCCTCCTCTTCAGTGTCAAAGGAGCACATCCACCGTACTTCTGAACGCTCTTCATCCCAAATATAGAAGAAGAACTCCTCCTGTAGGGAAGGAATTATATGTGGTGGAATAACGGCGAAAACAGCATTGGACTCTACCCGGCGCGTCACTTCTATTCCCGGGATATCCTTCACGGCAGCATATAATTTCTGCGCCATCCGATTGGCGTGACTGGCATTTTTTTTCCAGAGTTCATCCTCCAGGAAGACCGAGAACTGGGCCCCAATATACCTCATTTTCGAGGCCAGCTGCATCCCCTGTTTCCGCCGGTACTTGAAATCTTCACTAAGAGCCTTATCAAAAAAGATAAGCGCCTCACCATACATCATCCCGTTCTTGGTTCCCCCGAAGGAAAGCACATCCACTCCTGCCCCGGCTGTCATCTCATAAAAACCGCAGCCAAGTGAAACAGCGGCATTGCTTATTCGGGCCCCGTCCATATGGAGCAACATGCCCTGCTCATGGGTATATTCAGCGATCGCCCGGATTTCCTCAATGGTATAGACTGTCCCCAGTTCGGTGGCCTGGGTGATGGAGACCACCCTGGGCTGCACATGGTGTTCAAAACCAATGCCATGCATATGTGCCGCAATCATGTCTACGCTCAGCTTTCCATCCGGCGTCTGGCAGCTTAGTAACTTACAGCCGGTAAATTTCTCAGGAGCGCCACATTCATCCACATTAATATGTGCGGTATCGGGACAGATCACAGCATGATGGGACTGTGTTACTGAGGATAGACCCAGCACATTGGCCGCTGTTCCGATAAAGACAAAGAAGGCTTCCACCTCCTGACCAAATATTGCTTTAAACTCTGAAATTGCTCTTTCAGTATAGGGATCATCCCCATAGGCAATCACGTGGCCCTTGTTTACTTCAGAGAGAGCCTTCAGCATGTGGGGGTGCACCCCGGCATTATTATCACTTGCAAATCCACGTCTGTTCATGCTATTTTTTATAGATCAAAACTTTTCATCATACCTGGTCCAGAGCATATCGCCTAAATCCCAGGCCTTAGCAACCACTTTTTCGCCCCACTCTATGGTATGGCCGGTCAGATAATTGACCAGTTCATCTTTTTCTCCATTGTTATACAGTTCAAGTGCCTTAGCCTCAAAAGCCACCTGTCCCCTGAAAAGTTCCTCCTGCCAGCTATCCCAAACCTCGTTTACATCATAGCGCATATCGCCCCATCGTTGTGCGGTGAGTGTTCCCAGCCTGTTAAAGGCCCACCAGGCTGATTCATGAGTGTAGCCATTGGGGCGTCCCGGAGTTTTATAGGAGTCTGGAAGATCGCTTCCCGAACAGTATACCGGAACATAGATGGAAGTGGCCACATTGTCCTGGGCCAGCCATACCACACCTCCGATTTCATCGGGCAGCCATTCACGACACTGAATAATGGTGGCATACATGGTGTACCAGCGTGCAATGGTACGTTCACCGCGCCATCCCCATCCTCCGTTGATGCGGAAAAGCTTATTCATATCATAGGGAAGGTGGGGATTAGCCAGGGGCGAAATCACACTTTGTCCCTGTTCGTCCGTAACCACCATATCTTTGCACATATCGAAGGGTGTACCCTCGTAGTAATCAGAAAATACCATCCGCAGATCGGCCAGTGAAACCAGGGTATCTGGTTTTATAGAAAAGGGATAATTCTCTGCATTCGGGTCAAGCTTCAGGGATGGTGCCAGCAGATCAAAAACCCGCCATTCTCTTCTCCTTGCAGCAAGCGATGTTCTGCTGCCCGGGGCATAGGCATAACAGAAGCTAAAAGGCTCTCCTTCCAACCACCATCCAGCTTCGGCGGCCACCGTGTAGATATTTTCACTGGCCATAAAATGGTCCCTGTCGTCCAGGTCAATCTCCTTGATGGTGCTGGCATTGGCATTGATCGCGATATGATCGTCAGGAACCCGTTGTGCGACCCAGAGCGAACCAACTTTTCCCTTTCCTGGTCCCAGCATTTCAAGGTGCCATACCTCTTTCTTATCAGCAATGGTCAGACACTCGCCATAATCGTTCCAGCCATATTGTGCAGTAAGTTCCCCTGCCAGTTCAATGGCCTCCCGTGCTGTTTTGCATCTCTCCAACATCAGGCGGCAAAGCCTCTGACAATCGATCAGTCCCGCATCCGACTGCAGTTCTTCTCTTCCGCCAAAGGTGGATTCGCCAATGCCTAATTGATACTGGTTCATGGAGGGATAGGCTGTGTTGAGATATTGGTGTGTCTCCTTCACCTGTGGAATCGTGCCAATGGCTGTATGGCCATAGGTGGGCATGGCAAATGAGTCGCACGCTTCCCTTTTATACATGATGGTAGTGGCATTTCGCTTATGCTTCCGGGCTGGAACCACATCCATCCAGGAGCGGGTACGATGGCTGTCATCTGTATGAGAAGTAATCACCGATCCATCGACAGTTGCCGCCTTACCAACAGTAACAGAAGTGCATCCATCGGCGTAGCCCCCTTCCCAATCGGGATGCTGGGCCGTAAGTACCAGGGCAATCAGAAGAAGGAAAGCGGAGAGAAAAGTGCGCATTTTCATACAATATTTGTTTAAAATAAGAGCTACGAATATAATCATTTCGGGCATGTTTACAGGGAGTTTTCATTCTGAACTCCACCATATTTTTGCTTTCTTTGCACGATATTTGCAATCGGGAAGATGGTGCATACAATAAAACTCATAATTATAAGCCTTGTACTGGCAGGAATCATCTCCTGTTACCGTGAGGTGGTGCTTACAGATACAGCCGAGGAGGTATTCGAATTGTTCGTTTCGGCTGAGATGCAGGACTTCCTCTACAGCAGCAGGGACACCTCTTATTCCATCGATGACCCTGAGCTTCAGCTCTTCCTCCATGACCAGCCCCTGGATCTGGTGGAGATGAAAATCCGGGGAAAGACCTCTCTGAACTTCCAGCGTAAAAGCTTTGCGGTAAAGTTAAATGAACCCATTTTCATTGAGGACCTGGACCAGGGTACGATGAAAATATTAAGCCGATTCAAACTGCTTGCCCTGGCAATGGATTACACCTACATAGAAAACCGGCTTGCATTCGGACTCATGGAAGAAGCCGGCCTTATGCCTCTCTTCTATAAGTTTGTTGAGTTCAGGATCAACGGGGCTACACAGGGGGTTTATCTGCTGCTTGAGGATCCGGAACAATTTTACAAGGAGAATGGCTCTGAATTCATACTGCGCAGGGGCTACCACCATGTCATTACAGATGCGGATTACGAGCCATCAACTCACTATATTCCGGAGGAGGATTATGTGGCCCGTTTCAAGGAGATCTATTCAATCCTTCCGGAATTAGAGGGTGTTGATTTGTATGATGCATTGTCACAGCGGATCAACCTGCAACAGTATTTCAGGAAAATGGGCATCGATTACCTGTTGATGAACGGGGACTATACCGATGAAGTCTACCTCTATTCTAAAGTGCAGCAGGATAGCATCCGGTACCAGTTGATTCCCTGGGACTATGATGATATCTTCACCTCACTCCCGCATGAAGTGGGCCGTACCTGGGGGACAGGAAAACTGTTTGGAACACGTATTTACGACAGCCATCAGGATGTTCTGGATGAAATTGGTGATAAACTTATCTTCTCCATTGAAGAGGACCTGGACTACGTCATCACCAGGGATCCCTTTATGTATGCCAAATATGAAGAGGAGATTACCAACTTATTTGTAGGGCTGGATGCTCAGATTTTTGAAGATCTTTTTTCTCAGCTTAAAGGTGAACTGACCCCCTTCTATAACAATAAGGAGGTAGTGGCCCAATCACAATTTGACAGAGATCCTAGCAGCCATAATTTGTGGGAAACCAATATGATGGAGAAACAGATCCTTCTGGAGGAGAGATTCAATAACATGCTTAACCAACTGGATATAAACAAATAGCAATGCTTGACAAACTCCATACCGCCTTTATCCTGAACCTTCTGGTTCTTATCTCACTCTTGGCAGGTGGCTGTTATCGGGAGTTTATAATCTCTGAATCACATCTTTCAGACAATATGGAACGGGTAATCGGATTTGATATGGTCTATGCTTTTGCTGATACGACCGATATGCTCCTACTCTATTCCATTGGTGCTGACACCATTCCCACATTCTCCCCGCTAGTCCACTTTGAGGGATACCATACGCTTTACCTGGATGGGAAAGCCCTGGAAGAGGGTGTGGAGAATGAGATCGGACAGGTTTCTATTAACCGATCATACCAGGTGATTGCTCAGAATGAACATAGTACCGATACCTTCAGTCTTATATTCACCCCCTTTCCAACAGTACATATTATAACTGAAAAGGAGATCCCAAACGAACCCAAAGTAATTTCCTGGATGGAACTGCAATACTGTGAACATAAGAAGCAGGATCAATGCACTTCTTTGTTTGAATCCTACGCAGGCATAGAGATTCGGGGACATAGTTCCACACACTTTGATAAAAAGCAGTATGGTGTTGAATTATGGACAAATCAGTACGAGACGGACCAATCTGCGTCCCTGCTGGGCATGAGCTTTGGTGAAGACTGGATCCTTGACGCCATGGCAACTGATGACCTGCGCATGCGCAATAGGCTCTCACATGAATTGTGGGGGAAAATTGGCTCCATCCCTGAGGAGGATCGTGTGAATGATGTTTATCCCGGCATCCATCGTGAGTACATCGAATTGTTCATAAACAACCGCTATGAGGGCATATACTGCCTGGGAGAGAAAATGGATGAAAACATCCTGCGCTTCTCTTCCAATCAGTATGACAAGGGAGGTGTATTGTATGAAGCAATTGACAAAGCAGAGGGTTCAACCCGCTTTGAAGTCTATCACTCAGAACCCGTAAACAGCCTTACCTGGGATGGTTGGGAATTGATCTACCCCGATCATGAATTCTATTGGGATCCGCTTGCAGAGCTTCGGAAAACGGTTGTCCTGCAAAACGATGAAGAATTCACAAGCTCCATCGGCTCATTGATCGACCTGGAGAATGTGGCAGATCTCTATATCTTTTACAACCTGGTACTGGCCTATGACAACGTCGGGAAAAATAATTTCTACGCCAAGTATACCGACCAGAGTCGATTTTTCATAATTCCCTGGGATCTCGATTACACATGGGGCAGAATGTATGAAAAACGCGATTGTGGACCCGCCGGCATGATACAAAACATGCTCTATAAGCGACTTATTGAAAATGATGTGGATGAATTCAGAGACCTGCTTGAAGAGAGGTGGAAAGACTACAGGGAAACAATATTTCACAAGGACACGCTTATTGCCTCGGTAAACAAGTATTACAATCAATTAAAGAAAAGCGGTGTCATTGATCGTGAGAACAACCGCTGGGAGGATGTACAAATCGACCTTGAATATGAATATGAATATATAACTGACTGGATTGATCAACGGCTCCTTATTCTGGACGGTAATTTTAATGAAGAGCAATGATCTTGCGACAATATGAAAAAGTAAACATCGTTTAACTCTTGAGATCTAACAAGTCTTGAATATTCAATTTTAGTTATAACAACAATGAGAATAATACAAAGTGGTTTGCTGGCCATATTACTGATTCTGATCTCCTGCAACAGGACAGACCCCCTTGATGAGGCTGATATAATTCTGGATGACCTGACTGATAAGACAGATTACACCAGTGAAATGCTGGTGGATTGCAGATATTTTGAAGGCAAGAAGACCCGAAAGATCGTGGTCGATCAGCATATGTATGACTCCCCGGAGCTCCTTGAGCTGAAAGCCGGGTACCACAGAATAGAGATCTTCACTGAAAAAGACGATAAAAATCCGGATGTAATCCGAATTGCGATCCTGGACGAGGAACGGGGCGAGCCCGAGTGGGGACTTCCACCCTGGACCCCCGTTGGGGTGGAGATTGGCAGCATCTCTGATCAGCATCTCACCACCATCTATCCCCCAAAGATCCCCGAAGGCTTTGATCTGCCGCTGGTGCTTGTGATCGGTGAGCATGTGACCGAATCCATTGACAACCTGCTGGCCACAGCAGGTTCAACTTCCTTTTTGCTTAAACGGGGTGTAGGTTCGGCATGGATCCCTTCCGATGCTGATATGCTGGTAATTGACAGCAGGAACATAGCGATACAAACGGCCATTCTGGCCGCTCCTCCCGGGTCATTGAGCGGAACGATAACTCAGGACACAAATATTGCTGCAGGCAGCTATCTGAATATTTCAGCGGATCTTTCCATTTTATCAGGCGTCACCCTGACCATTGAGGAAGGGGCATTTATCACAGTCAATCCTGAAATAAATATATACAACGAAGGAATGATAAAAATTACCGGTTTGCCAGCAGCCCCGGTTACCATCACCTGTTCGGACAGTGAGGCCTACTGGGGTGGTTTTATCAGCTCGGGAAGTGGAAACAGGGTGGAAGCATCTCATGTCATTTTCGCACGTAGCGGATATCATGAGGGAGATGATTATAACTGGGGGCATGCCCACAGGCAGGCACTCTTTTTCAACCAGGGAGGATCACTCTCGGTTGATCACTGTTATATGATCGACCATATTGGACAGGTATTTTATCCCCTCTCTGCAAGCCTGGAGATTGAATATTGTCTTGTGCAGCGGGTAAAAACCGGCGGACAGATTAACCACAGTCAACTGCTCATCAGTCACTCTGTATTTACCGATTTTCCCGATGATTCAAATCTCTATCAGGATGTGGACAACGATGGCCTCTATATTAATGATAGCGATGCGACCATCACCAATTCTGTATTTATGTACGCCAAGGACGATGGCCTGGATTCCGGGGCAAGTCCGGGTGGTGAGATCACCATAAGCAATACACGTTTTGAATCAAATTTCCATGAAGGTGCTGCGCTCTCCAGCGGCAATGGTGTAATTAAAAACCACTACATCAGTCACTGTCTCTTCACAGATAACGGCCAGGGTTTGGAGCTTGGATACAGCAGTGAAAATCATAATGTCTATGCCGACTCCTGCAGCTTTATCCACAATGGTATTGGACTCAGGTTCGGGGACTGTTATGAATGGCCACACAGAGGCACCATGCATATCTCCAACTCCTTTAGCCTGAATAATGTAACTGCTGACATCTGGAATATGAAAAGAGAACACTGGGCTGCCGATACCGCCCGGATGGCATTTGATAATGTACAGGCTTCAAAGGCCAATCCAATGTATCCGGAATTACTAATTCATACCAACGATGAATAAACCCTTCCCTCTTCTTATTGAAGCAGAAGTGTACATCAAACACAGCTTCGCATTTCTGCTTCTACTCCTGAACGCGGCCCTCTCCCTGCTTGCACAGGAGACCAAGGTGGTCAGTGACCTGCATCTCTGGACAGGGGTGCAGCTTGAGAAAACCTTTGCAAAGGACTGGACCGTAAGTCTGGGCGAGGAGCTCAGATTCAAGCATGATATATCCGAGATCAATAACTACTTCACGGAGCTGGGTATACGCTACAGAATCAATAAAAACTTTGCGCTGCAGGGGAACTACCGCTTTACAAGGGACAGGAAGCAGGATCAAAGCTATGAGAACCTCTCCCGTTATAATTTTGACCTTAGATATAAAGGAAAACTTGACTTTCTGACCATTAAATACCGCCTGCGTTACCAGAAAGAAATGGAGGGTTTCCGAATGGCCGAGCATAATATTCCCTATGAAACATACATGCGACATCGCATCGCTTTCATAATCAATAAGATGGAATTTGTGGAACCTTATGTGTCGGGAGAGATATTCAAATTATTCATGCCCACCAGTTATCCCCGGTTTGAGTATATGCGTCTTCTGCTGGGCTTGAAATATGATATGGACAAAGCTGGCGAAATCAAGGCAGCTTTCGGTTTTAACAGGGAGCTTGTTTCGACTCAGCCGGCTACAATATATATGATGCGGCTGAATTACACTTACAAACTCTGATGAACCACTCTGGATGGAATCAGAATTCAGAAGTGAAATGAAAAGTGATTTCAGGGAAATTATCCCGGGCCATTTGAAGTCCATAGGGTGATTCGGCCATATATACTTCGCGTCCTTGCTTATCGGTGGCCAGCTGTTGGTACTTCCGGAGGCGGAAATCTTTTAGTTTTTCAATATTATCCGACTCTATCCAGCATGCTTTATGCATGGAAAGCTGTTCATACCTGCATTTGGCACTGTATTCGTGCTCAAGCCTGTACTGGATAACATCGAACTGCAAGGCACCCACGCAGCCAATAATTTTTCGGCCATTGGCAACACTTACAAAGAGCTGTGCAACACCCTCATCCATTAACTGCTCCAAGCCCTTGGCCAGCTGCTTAAATTTCATGGGATCGTTATTTTCCACATAGCGGAACATCTCTGGCGAAAAACTGGGCATTCCCTGAAACTGCAGCTTTTCGCCTTCCGTAACTGCATCGCCAATCTTAAAATTGCCTGTATCGTGTACCCCAACGATATCACCCGGACAGGCCTCATCGATTATCGATTTCTTTTCGGCCATAAAAGAGGTGGGACTGGAGAACTTCATCTTCCTGCCGGTGCGCACATGGATATATGTCTTGTTTCGTTCAAATTTTCCCGAAACAATTTTTATAAATGCCAGTCGATCACGGTGGTTAGGATCCATATTGGCATGTATCTTAAATACAAAACCTGAGAAACTATCCTCGAAGGGTTCCACCTTTCGTTGTTCAGTTTCGATGACACCAGGAGACGGGGCTACCTGGATGAAACAGTCCAGGATATCCTGCACACCGAAATTATTAAGGGCACTTCCGAAAAAGAGCGGAGCAGTCTTTCCTGAGAGGTAATCATCGCGCTTGAATTCAGAGTAGACCCCTTCGATAAGTTCCAGGTCCTCCTGCAGCTGATCGGAATGAGGGGCAATATGTTTACGAAATTCAGGATCCTCCAGTTCATTAAACTCCACCAGCTCACCAATGATCTGTTTGTTAGTGGTGTTGAATGAGCGGAACTTCCTCTCGAAGCGATTGTAAACACCTCTGAAATCGGGTCCCATACTTACCGGCCAGCTTAAGGGATGCACATGAATTTCAAGTTCCTGTTCAATCTCGTCGAGCAGTTCAAAAGGATCTTTTGCCGGACGGTCCAGCTTATTCACAAAAACCATCACCGGCGTTTTACGCATGCGACACACATTCATGAGTTTCCGGGTCTGTGCCTCTACCCCCCTGGCCGCATCGATTACTATAATCACACTGTCGGCTGCCGTAAGGGTTCTGAAGGTGTCTTCTGCAAAGTCCTGGTGCCCGGGAGTATCCAGGATATTGATCTTCCTCCCGCCATATTCAAATCCCATGACTGAAGTGGCCACAGAGATTCCTCTTTGCTTCTCTATTTCCATAAAATCGGAGGTGGCAGTTTTCTTAATCTTATTGGATTTGACAGCACCTGCCACATTGATTGCTCCCCCGAAAAGAAGAAACTTTTCGGTCAATGTTGTTTTACCAGCATCGGGGTGACTCACAATGGCGAAGGTTCTTCGCCTTTCAATCTCTTCTTTTAACTTCATCCTTGGAAATGAGCGGCAAAGATAATATATAATCCTATTTTTGTGAACCTATCAAGGTATTATTACATGGAAGATAAGAAGAAAGAGGGGCGTTATGAGCGTATTTACAAGCAACTGGAATCCATACTTGTAAAAACAGATGATCCACTGGCAAGAATGGCTTCTATCTGCGCGGTATTACACCATAAGATGGATCACTTCTTCTGGACTGGATTTTACATGCTCAAGTCGGGCAAACTGGTGGTGGGTCCTTACCAGGGCCCTGTGGCCTGCCAGGAACTTGAGAAAGATAAGGGTGTTTGCTGGGCAGCCCTGAATAATGCTGCACCTGTTGTGCTAGCTGATGTTCATGTTTTCCCCGGACATATTGCCTGCGACTCCAGATCTAAATCTGAAATAACGCTACCCTTGTTTAACAAAAAGGGTGAGATTGTAGCCATCTTTGATGTGGATTCGGATCGTGTCCGAGCTTTCAACCAGGTTGACCAACTTGCTCTTACCAGTACACTGCAACTGATATATAAGGCATTCTGAGAAGGGGCCTAGGCAGCCAACTCTCTAATTGTTGCCTTAATTTTCTCTACCGAATAGGGTTTTGTGACCAGCTCATCGAATCCAACATCGGAATAATCTTCGAAAAAAAAGTCCGGATTATGGGCTGTAATAGCTATCACAGGAATGGCGTTCAAGGGTGCTGGCAGCTCATTGCGGATATATTGAGTGGTTTCAATGCCGTTCATCACCGGCATCTCAATATCCATAAACACCAGGTGAATCTCCTGGCTCTTCAGAATATCAATGGCTTCCTCTCCGTTCTCGGCCATTACAGTCACGTTTCCCGTTTGTTTGATTAACTCGGCGAGCAAGTATCGGTTTGTGTAAATATCATCTACGACCAGTATTCTTAGCATAGTATTTCACATTCTGAAACAGTCCGTAAAAATAGAAAATAATAACTAAATTTAGTGCTTACAGCAGGAGTGGATGGTTGAATTGGATAAAAAGGAGATGATTATCCGTTACAGTGCAATTGGATTTGTGCTGGGGCTGGTACTAATAATTTTTGAATACACCCTGCTATTATACTCCCGGGATGCGACCTTCTCATTCAGGCTCATTCTCAACCTGCATGACGATCTCCCCATCCTGTATATGATCGACTTCTTGCCTGTCCCCTCTGTGATTTTTGGTGCCTGGATTGCCAGCTGGCGCTTTAAACAGATGGATACTCTAAACGAAAGGATCAGGCAGGAAACCGATAAAAATAAAGAGATCAAGTTGTTCACCCATGCCCTGATCGCCGGCGATCTTAGTCACAATGTAGAACTTACCCTTACCGAACAGAGCCTTTCCGACACCCTGAATAAATTGAAGGATTCACTGACCCGGAACAGGGAGATGGAACGTCAGCGTCGTCTGGACGAGAAACAACGAAACTGGATATCGGAGGGACTTGCCGAGTTCGGGGACATCCTGCGTAAACATTCACAGGAGATGGAAACCATGACCTACGAAGTGATATCTGCTCTTGTCCGGTACCTGGAAGCCAACCAGGGAGCTGTTTTTCTTGCCCGGGAGGATCAGGGGGAAAAGTACCTGGAGATGGTGTCGTGTTTTGCATATGAACGAAAGAAATTTCCAGATAAACGTGTGGCCTGGGGTGATGGACTGATCGGGGCCGCAGCCCTGGAGCGTAAGGGTTATTATACAGAAAGAATTCAGGATGGATACCTAAGCATCACTTCTGGTCTGGGAAAAGCCAATCCCCGTTACTTGCTCATAGAACCCCTCGTATGGAACAACCAGGTATTCGGGATTATTGAGATGGCATCCTTCAAACGAATGGATGATTATAAGATCCAGTTCGTACAGCGTGTTGCGGAAAATATTGCAACGACCATAAATACCATGGAAAGTAACCTTCGCACAGAACAGTTGCTGAAGGAGACCAGGGCGCAGGCCGATCAGCTGGTGATACAGGAAGAACAGGTCAGACAGAATATGGAGGCCCTGAAACTGGCTCAGGAGAAAGGAGCCCAGCAGGCAGAAATCTTTATCAGCTTCACCAATACAGTGAACCATACCCTAATGAGGGCAGAATACGATGTAGATGGGATGCTGCTTTATGCCAATACAAGATTTCTGAAAAAACTGGGATATGCAGGGAACAAGGAGGTGGAAGGTACGCATATCTCCATGTTTATCAATGAAAAGGATCGCGACTGGTTCAATTCACTATGGAAAAGACTCTCACAGGGAGGACGACACTTTGAAGGCTATATGAAGCATGAGACCAAGCTGGGACAGGACCTTTGGACCATGGCCACCTATACCTGCGTAAGGCGGGACGATGGCAGTGTGGAGAAGATCCTATTCCTGGCCATTGATTCCACAGAACAGAAAAAACAGAGTCTCGATTTTGAGGGTCAAATCGAGGCCATTGACCGTTTGAATGCAAAGGCAGTCTTCTCCCCGGATGGAAAGCTGATGCTGAGTAATACACTCTTTGGCAGCTCCTTGAAATACACTGAATTGGAGCTTGCCCAAATGAATGTGTTTGATTTCTTTGGAACCGGTGAACAAGAACGATTCAATGAGATATGGGAAAATGTGATTCGCGGAGAAGCCTTCCAGGGACAGTTGAAGATGCAGTCTAAATTTGAAGAGGAGTTATGGTTCAGGGCTACCTTTCTCTCCGTAAATGACATGTACGGTGAAGTAGAGAAGGTGATATTCCTGGCCAATGAGATTTCTAAAGAGAAAAAGATGGAGCTAGCCTCCAGGACACAGCATGAACAATTGATTCACAAAGAGGAAGAATTGCGTCTGGCAACTCTGGATCTGAAAAAGAAGCTGGAAGATACAAACCTGCAGAGGAAACAGGAGAAGACCAGATTTGAGAAGGAGATAAAACAGTATATCCATGTGTTGGAAGAGATTCCATTCAGTGTACTTACCATTAACAACCAGGGCTTTGTGCTCTTCTACAACAGACACGCGGAGAAGCGATGGAAGATGAAACAGAAGGATGTAATAGGCAGCAGGGTGGGGAAACTGCTCTCTACTGAAAACACTTCCGATATCATTGCGGGTTTTATGGACCCGGCCCGTTCCAAAACCACGGGACTCTTTCATGGGCAGGAACTGCATATTCCTGGCAGAAAGGCAGAATCAGTAAGTATCATGATTATCAGCACCGATCTGGAGGATGAAATGCTTTATTCCCTGATTATTCTTTAGATGGAAAGCCAGTATGAAATCATGGTGTATGGAAGAGTCCAGGGAGTTGGATTCAGGTCGGCAGCCAGGAATCAGGCCCGCTCGCTGAAACTGACTGGCTGGGTGGAGAACCGTCCCGATCGATCCGTCAGGGCTGTGGTGGGAGGAGATAAGGAGGCCTGCATGCGATTCATCAACTGGTGCAGGGCGGGAACAGGATTCAGCTGGGTAGAGCGAGTTGATTTCCATTCAATGAAGCTGGAAACACTGGGTCCCTTCTCCGTCAGGTATTAGATAAAGAAAAGGCTTTTCTAAATAGTGCGCGTAAACTGCTAATGGTCAGCCAGGCTGTTAGGCCCAGGATCAATGCAGAAAGTACCACAAGTGCTACATCACCATCACGAATAAAACCAAAGAGGTTCTTTAGCATGGCCCACAGGGTCAGCGACAGGATCACCATCATGGGAAGTAATGTATACCAAAGCGGAATTTTTCTGGCTGACAGATATACCGTAACCACACCCAGAGCCAATGCAGCCATCAGCTGGTTCAGGGATCCGAATAGTGGCCAGAGTACCATGGCGCCCTGTCCCCCGGGTTTAAGAAATGTCATGGCTGCAGCAGCAAACACGATCAGGAAAGTTGCAAAATAGCGGTTGTTAATTGGTTTGCGGATGGTTCCATCAGGACTGGTAAATATCTCCTGCAAAGAAATCCGCTGTATCCTTGCAGCAGAATCCAGCGTTGTATTGGCAAAGGATACAATAAATACAACCACAAAGGCTGCCCCGTATTTGACGGGCACACCCAGTGAAGAGACGAGATTGGCTGAACCAATAATAAATGCATCCAGTTTGGCTGACAGGCCGCTGGCAGAAGACCAGGAAGCATAGTGATGCCGGTAGGCCTCTGCACCGGTCAGCACTCCCCCATCCGTTTCAAGTCCCATTCCCAGTCCGGCCCCCACAGCAACAATCACCAGAACGGCCAGGAAACTTTCAGTGAGCATTGCTCCATATCCAATGGGCAGGGTATCCATCTCATTGTCCACCTGCTTCACAGTAGTTCCCGAACTGGCCAGCGAGTGGAAACCCGAAATGGCCCCACAGGCTATGACTATGAAGAGAAGCGGAGCCAGGTCGGGTACATCCGATACCGGGGAAAACGAATCCGCATTGATGACCGGGGCCGCGAATTGGGGATGTGCCACGAATATACCTATGACAAGGAAAGCCATGGCCACCAGCAACTGATGAGAATTGATGTAATCGCGCGGCTGAAGCAGTTTTTGCACGGGAATAGTAGAGGCGAAAAACACGTAGATGAATAGGAAAACACACCAGATGACCACCGAAACTTCCCTGTTCCATGGTAAGGATACAGGAAAGCGTACCCCGATCAAAACAAAAGCATAAAGCATTAGCAGTGCAACCAGAGACCAGATAAGTTCATTTTTCCCCTGCCGGATCTTATATCCCAGCCATACGGCGACCGGAATTTGTGCCCAGACCGGGATCACTGCTTCCGGATAGCTCACAAAAAGAGAGCCTACAATCATGGCGAACACAGCCAGGACAATAAAAAGCAACAGTTGCATAATGAACTGGAGGGGGTAGCGCGTGGATGGTCCGATGATAGTTGCTGTAAGTTCCCCGATGGACCGGCCCCGGTTCCTTGCGGAGATCACCAGTGTGGAGAAATCATGCACTGCACCCATGAAAATGCTTCCGAAAAAGACCCATAGAAACGCGGGCAGCCAGCCCCAGATGACCCCAATGGCAGGTCCCACGATCGGACCCAGTCCAGCTATGGTGGTAAAGTGGTGACCAAAAATAATATTAGGTTTTGCAGGAACAAAATCCACCCCGTCTTCGAATTCATGTGCAGGCATCAGCCGGCTTGCTGAAAGACGGAATATCTTTCGTCCCAGAAAGCGTCCATAAAAGCGGAAGGCAAGCACGTACCCAATTATGGCAAGCACTACAAGAATCAGGCTGTTCATTTTTCCGAAATTAATAGTTTAATCTCCAGTAAGCCCCGAATACCAATTTGTTCGTCTACTATGATGGCACATCCAAGTATTTCAGGAATGGCGGATACAATTTCAAGCTCTTGTTCCATATCATCAGCATTTTGTACACGGTTAGCAATGGCTGTGGCCCAGGAGTCGGCCAGTGGTGCAGATGCACAAATCACGGTTACAGCATCGGCCTTGCCCCGGCTAAATGAGTGTCCCATTGTTCCTGAAGAAGTACAGATTCCCCATTCACCAGCAGGCACCACAAAAGCCATTTTATCAGAAAGCGATGAGCTGCCGGCATGGATCACAGAAAGCAAATCAGACTTGTTTCGAAGGTAAAGATCCCCCCCGTTTTCTACTACCAGCTCCATTTCCCCAAATGATTCAATGATTCTCCTTCCAATTCCCCGGGCAAACAAACCGGCCACAGAAGACATGGGGCCGGTACCCGTTTTTTCTCCACAGGAAATCATGGTCAGCAACTCTTCTTCTGTTTCACTGGAAGCACCCGAACCGGTTTCCGGGGAGGATGTTAGCAATTTAAGGGGATCGAGCGAGGACAGAAAACGGGGATCTCTTTTAGAATAATCCAGTATTATCTTTCTCAGCCTGATGAGTTCATCCTCAATACACTGCTCTATACCGGGAAAATTAGTATTACGTGGAAGTCCCAGCAACAAGTCCGATTCATGGTATACCACCCGAATGAAGCGGAAGCGCTCCAGGTTCATAGCACCCCTGTATAGCCTGGGTTCGTACAATCAGTTTGCTCCAAAGTTTAATTCAAAAAGTTGTAGGGGACAGGCCTTAATACATAATTCACAGGCCACACACTTCTCCGGAAAAAAGTGAAGCTCCCTTGATTCCCTGTCCATTTCCAGTGCCCCCGGGTAACAGACCGAAGAGCATACTCCACAATTGATGCATTCAGCCTGCTCAAAAAGGATGGTTTTAACAACCGGAGATATCTTCACACTTTTACTCTTTAGATATTTCCTGGCTACCTCAACAGATTCCTGCTCGCCGGAGATCTCCACCAGCAGACTTCCCTCTCTCCCATGGCTGATATCGGCATTCAGGATATTAATCATCACATCATATTCTTTTATCAATGTATAGGTGATGGGCTCATCCACTGTACCGGCCGGGAACTGAAGTACCATTCTTTGTTTCTTAAACGCCATGATGCTCTGTTATTTTCGAATTTTCAGGGAATTTAAACTTTTTCCTCTGGGGAACATCTCCACAGGTTCGGAGAGAAGGAAGGTCCCTTCACTAATCTGTCTTTTTAAAATATCAGCAATTTTCCTTGCCTGGTAGATACTCGAGAGAGAGGCAGTTTTTATCTTCTTCTTATTGAATATAATCTCCCCACTCATAAGTTCTTCATAGTTGGTTCTTCCCAGCTCGGGGTGAGCGGGATCTCCATAATCAAGAATCCTTGTAGTAATCTGCTCGTTACGAATCATCACCCGTGCAGCCATCTCTTCATCCAGCACGGGGATAGGGATGCCTATTCCCACAAACATAGAAACCCCGTATTTTTCATAATAGGCTGCTTTGATAAATTCGGGACTCATTTTTGAAGCGTCGCCGATCACAGCAAGGGTGGCCGCATTAGCTACGGGTACCCCGTGTTCATTCAGTTCCGCGCTGGTATTAAACTGTGTCCCATACCAACTTATATATCCGGTGGTGCCACCCAGAAAGATGCGGGTACCCATTCCAATGGTACGCATCTCCGGGTCATTCAGCAAGGGACTTAATTCTCCGGAAGTGCTATAGTTGGCATTGCCCATCCGGGGAAGAAGACTTCCCATATAGGTATACTTAATACGCTTGGAAGTGTTGACGGCCACAGGGTAGTTCTGGTAGGCATTGCGTGGATTAAACATCACCATCTCGTTGATATTGTTGCGGTTGATGCTCGTCTTTATATCTTTTCGAGGATAACAATCGGTTCCCTTTGCATGGGCCTCCAGTTCCACATCTTTTCCTGCAATCAGATCTTCAATGATATGAGCACCTCCGTAAGCCGGGTTCTCAGGGTGATTCTCTGTAGCCCCGATATAAAGATCCACCGCAGCAATACCGGTAAAGACAGGAACACCATTGAGGGTAGCCCGTTCCATACGGATGGGTGGATCGGAATGTCCTGTATTGATAATCATTCCTGAAGAACACATGGGGCCAAAGGTGGCGGTGGTAACCACATCTACCTTTTCAGCCACCTGCGAGGGAGAGTGATCCTTGCCCATGGCAGCTACCTCTTCGGCAGTTAACACTACAGCCTTACCACTCCTGATTTTATCGTTAATCTCCTGGAAACTCTTCTTCATGGAATATAGCTTTATCAGATTGATTCAAAATCGTCTGACTCTATCCAGCCCTCGCGTCCATCGATCACCTTGATATTTTGCCAGCCCGACACCTCTTCATTTACCTCAATTTTGGTTCCCTCATGTAAAATAAAAAGTTCCGTCCCACTTTCACTGGGTGAACTGCGAACCAACACCGATGGTGTTAAAATTATTCCTGTATTGGGGGAAACAATATCCCTGTATCTTGAAAGTGCTGAAGATAGTGAAATTACAAATAGCAAGAGTGCAACAAGACCACTAATAAAACCGGCCTTCCTTATATACACCCGATGTGAAAACAGAAAGAACAGGAGTCCGCAAAGGATAAAAATAAAAAATATCAGGGCCAGAATACTCCAGGTTTGCTCCGGGAACATCCGGACAAAGCCTTTTATCCATGAACCTAGGAACAAAATGGGAACCTCTTCAAAAGTATCCAGCCGGTAGCGTGAAACATAGTCGAGGTTATGGCGGGCATCTTCGTGCTTAGGTTCCAGTTTGAGAGCCTTTTCATAATACAGGATGGCGTGACCAATACTGTTGGAGCGATAGGCCGCATTGCCCATATTGTAATAGAGATCGGCCGATTCTTTTCCACTTGAGATAATCGATTGGTAACTATCCAGTGCCGGCTCATAGTAACCTTCCTGGTACAAGCTATTGGCATTTTCGAAAAGAGAATCCACGTCAACCAGTCCGGGCTCCAATACATTATTGGGAGAAAATTCACTTATAAGAAGATCTTTTGTAGGTGGGTCGCCACCGGACAGCGACAAAGGCAGTAAAACTATCCATAAGAGAGAGATGCTTATTTTAAGGGCTGCTCGCTTCATTTCAGACAATTTTCAAGGTTTCTGATTAATTGTGCAGCATCGCTGTACAGGCGGTCCATGTCACTTCTTTCGGACGTGGGTGCAAACCTGAAAAACTCACTCTCCTCCAGTATTCTTATCAGCTCAATCCTCAGCTCATCAGGTACATCCCTGTTCTCCATTTTTTCCAGAACATGCTCCCTGGAAAGTCCTGCTGTCTCAATATTCATTTTATGAGACAAATACTCCCATATGGCCTTCCCTATCTCTTCATAGAAGTTATCGGGCTCATTTGCTTTTCTAAAGCGATCCGCCTTTTTCAGCCTGTTTCGTGCCGATTTGCCGGCATGCCGGTTACGAACCAGTGTTAGATCTGCATTTCTTCTGGCCAGCACTCTTATTAAAACAATCAGCACCATGGCAGTCAACAGGACCAGGGGATAGAGCCACCTGTACCATCTGGCCCCAAAAAGGGTACTGGCAACCGGACTGAAAAGTGGCGGAGTACGGGAGATATCCCTGATGTCCGTTCCAAGGTCCTTTACGCTTTCCTGCAACACACCCGGCACATATACACCTCCCGTAAGGCTATCATCATTCTCACCCTTTATGACGGTGAAGTTGAACTCGTCCGTCACAGCCGTCCGGTATGATTCAGTTTTTGGATCGAACCATGCAAACTGTACAGGCGCTATTCTGAAACGTCCTGCATGCCTTGCAATTATAGGGTACTCGAAACTTACAGAGCCTGAAATCCGGTTCCCGGATGTACTGGTATTCACCGTACGACTTACATCATAGAGATCATGATCCGGTGGCAGATTCACCTCTGGTTCACCAAGCAGGGGGATGTTGCCTGTTCCGCTGATGGTAATCTTCAGGCTAAGGGCTTCATTTATTTCTATTTCGTTTGCTGAAAGCTCAGCTTTCATAGTAAAATTGCCTACCGCCCCGGTAAAACCCACTGGCGCATCCGGTGGGAGTGCTTTCACATGGATGCTCACCGGAAGGGTGGCCAATTTTACCGGCACATCCTGGTATCCACTGAAGAATGGATCATCAAAAAAGTTATCAAATGGGTTGTTACTTCTCTGTCGCTGCACTTGTTGCTGGATCATCCATTCAGATTCGAAGGGTTCGATATGCAGGTCGCCTGATTTCTGAGGAATCAGAATATGTCGTTGAATCACCTGGGTAACATAGGTTTCCCCTCCGATCACCTGTTGCTGAGCATTGGCATCGGGATCTAAGCTCCTTTTATAAAAGCCTTCATAGGGAATATCTCTGGACCCTGAAGTCGGTCTGGTATTCACCCTTGTATATACTTTTAAGCCAGAGACGAACTGTTCTCCTACATATACCTCCTTTTTTGAAGGATTGACCCTCAGAAAAACAGGATCTTTTTCAGATGAAGCCACATCAACTCCTCCGTTCTCAGCAGACTGATTTCCGCTGCCTGAAGCACCCTGTGCCGCAGCAGCCGATCCAGAAACGACCTCAAGCTCTACCTCATTACTTGAATACTCCTTTCGCCCCACCTTCACAGTGGCGCCTGGAATGGTAAGGGAACCCTCCTGAAGCGCCCTGAATACATAGGTGTAGCTAACCAGGGTTTTCTGGGTCATTTTCCCATTGATCCATTGTGAATGAGATGAATATGAAGAATAAGGTCCGCCAAGAAGCTGAAGCTTATCCAAGGCAGGGAGTTTAACATCTCCCCGTTCGGAACCCTCTATGGTATACTGGAACTGTTCCCCCACCCTTACCACAGAAGGCGCAGAGGCAGTAAAAACCACATCTTGTCCATTTAATAAAATGGCACATAGAATGAGTCCGGTGACCGATGCCAGTATTTTTTTACCCATGGTCTGAAATTACCAATCCTTTTCTGTTTTGACCTTAGCGACTGTCGCTTTTTTCTTATCCACTTTTTCCTTCACATCTTTTTCCTGCTGCTGGATCGCATTGAGTATGTGTTCAGCATCCTCTTTGGATATTTCATGCGGCTGTGGCTGTTGTTGTTGATCCTGCTTATCCTGGTTCTGTTGATCCTGCTTATCCTGGTTCTGTTGGTTCTGTTGATCCTGTTTATCCTG
>JAOZQY010000015.1:58085-65063 GCA_029931975.1 Bacteroidales bacterium
TCTGTTGATCCTGCTTATCCTGGTTCTGTTGGTTCTGTTGATCCTGTTTATCCTGTTTATCCTGTTTATCCTGTTTATCCTGGTTCTGTTGATCCTGGTTCTGTTGATCCTGCTTATCCTGGTTCTGTTGGTTCTGTTGATCCTGTTTATCCTGGTTCTGTTGATCCTGCAACTTCTGTTTCGCATAGGCCAGGTTATACCGGCTATCCTCGTCGTTCGGATTATTCCTCAGGCTGTTTTTATATGCTTCAATACTGGGGCCATACTGCTGGGCCTCCAGCAGACTGTTTCCTATGTTGTGCCAGATTTGTGCTGTGAATTCCGATTGATCGCTCTTTTCCAGCATTCTTTTATACTGTTTAACCGTCTCTTCATATTTCTTCTGTTCATAAAGAGCAGCACCCGTATTAAATTCAGCTTCAAAGGATTCCTGGTTAATACTCTCAGCCTTTCGGAACTGAACTTCAGCTTCGTCAAATACCCCTTCATCGTAGGCCCTGATACCATCACGGATCACCTTCCGCTCATTTTGTCCATAAGCCGATATGATTACTGCAAGTATTAAAAATGTCAGATATAATCTTTTCATTCCACCTGTGTTATTCATCTGTTTTGAATAAGTTCAGTCTCAGCAATAAGCGGTTTTTCCTTGTACGAAGAAAGAACTCCAGCAGCAGGAACAAGAGCGCGAAACCTGCAAAGTACTGGAAACGTTCTGCAAATTCGGCAAACACACGAGTTTTTAATTCGGCACGTTCCAGTTTATCCAGCTCATCAATCAGGCTATTGATCCGGTCGCCCGGAATATAAGCCCCCTGTCCCTCTGCAGCAACCTCCTTCAATAGTTTATCATTTAATTTACTGACCACCACCTGTCCGTCGCGATCTCTCCGATGAGAGGAACTGCCTGGAGAAAGCGGCAGTGGAACTCCGTTGGGATCTCCAAGTCCAACCGTATAAACTTTAATACCACGCTCTGCTGCCCGAGCTGCCTCTCCTACTGCATCATCCTCGTGATTCTCACCATCGGTGATAATTACAATGGCCTGACTTGGAACACTTTCTCCCGCCATCCTGTCTTTCTCGTCAGAGGAGAAAGATCGAACAGCAAGTTTAATGGCCGAACCAATGGCTGTACCCTGTTTCGAAACCATATCAGGTCCGGCCCCGGACAGAAACATCTTTACACTGGGGTAATCATCCGTAATGGGAATCTGTGTATATGCATCACCAGCAAAAACAATCAGGCCGATCTTATCATTGGACATGCGGTCGACCATCCTGTTTATCATTTGCTTGGATCGTGCGAGCCTGGAAGGTTTGATATCTTCCGCAAGCATACTGTTTGAGACATCCAGAGCAATGATAATCTCCCTTCCTTTCTGCTCCACCTCCTGCAGCCTGGAGCCTATTCTGGGTCCGGATGCAGCAATAATAATTAGGACGGTGCCGATAAACAGAAGCAAAAATTTCCAGTGCTGAGCCCCTCCTGAAGCTTCCGGCATCAGTTCCTCAATAAGTTCGTTTTCACCCAGTCTGATCAGGGAGCGTTTGCGGTGCCTCCAGTAGAGTAAATACCCGATGATCATTAATCCCGCGCCAAGCAGGAACCATAATATCTTCATATGTGCAAACTGGATCATAACTAGGGTATTGTTCGAAAAATAGTATATCTGAGACCCACTTCCACAAGCAGCATCAACATGGCTGCCAGCAGGAAGGGAAAATACTCTTCCTTCTTTTTGCTGAAATGTTTCACATCGAGCCTGGTTTTCTCAAGTTCATCTATCTGCTGGTAAATTGCTCTTAGCTTGTTGTTATCGGTGGCCCGGAAATAAGCCCCCCCTGTGGTTACTGCAATTTTCTGTAATACGTCTTCATCAATCTCCACCGGCATATCCCTGGTGACCGTCCTCCCAAACATATCCTGAACCGGAATGGGAGCGTTTCCCTTGGTACCTACACCAATGGTATAGACCCTGATTCCGTACCCTTCAGCTAATTCAGCAGCGGTAACAGGGCCCACATCACCCCGATTGTTGACTCCGTCGGTAAGCAAAATAATAACCTTGCTTTTCGCCTTACTCTCTTTGATACGATTAACAGCTGTGGCCAATCCCATACCAATGGCCGTACCATCCTCTATAATCCCAAAATCAACCTCTTTCAGGAAATTAACCACCACGGCCCTGTCGGTAGTCATGGGACACTGGGTGAAACTCTCACCAGCGAAGACCACCAGGCCAAAGCGGTCATCCTGTCGTGCATTCACAAATTCAATCCCAACGTTTTTGGAGGCTTCCAGCCTGTTTGGTCTGAAGTCCATGGCACGCATACTCCCAGACACATCCATGCAGAGTACAATATCGATCCCCTCGGTGGTCACCTGCTCCCACTGGTTGGATGACTGGGGCCTGGCCAGTACTACTATAATCAAAGTGATCACAGCTATCCGAAGCAGAGCCAGCACATGGCGCATCCAGACCCTGGAGGAACTCATACGATCGTCGAGGTTCTCAAATCCTGGCAATTTCAAGGGAGCAGTTGCCTTTCTCCCCTTCCACAGATACCAGGCTACCATCATGGGAATAAGAGCCAGAGCATAAAAGAATGCCGGATATGCAAATTCTATATTACTCATCGCCAGGCTCCTTCATTTCACTGGAACTGCCATGTTCCTCATGGTTAATATCTTTTGGGTCGCTTTCCTCCCGGTAAAATTTCGGGTAAGTCTTCTGTACAAACAGATAGGCATTGTTCAGGTTGGTCTGGTTGTCCACCGGTAAAGGATCTTCCTTTGCAAATTTAACCAGGTCGGCCAGTTCCAGAAGTTCCTTTAGCATCTCATCCAGCAGGGGATCGTCCGGATTGGACTTCCTGAAGGCATGAAGAATCTCTTCAGTGGTACTCTCCATGGCCGGAATATCATATTGCCGTTCTATATAGTGCCTTGTTATTTCTGTGAGACAAGTATAATACTGTTTCACTTTACCCTGGGTCCATATTTTTTCCTCTTTGAGTTTGTCCAGTTCCCTGAATGCAATTATATGAGCAGGTTCGAGGGCTTTTGCATAGTTGCCTTCCGGATCATTCTTCCTCTTCAGAAACCTGAGAAACAACCATACTGCCAGAGCGACAATCAGCAGAATACCCAATCCTGCAGCTGCCCAGGGAAACACCTCTTTAAAGGAAAGTGGAGTATTTATGGGTGGTTTGATAGGTCTGATTTGTTGAGTGGTATCTACCACCGGCTCATATATATTGATAATCAGGGGCATGCTCCTTGCAGTGTCGCTAAAGTCTCCCCTGCTGTAGATCACTTCCTGTGAGGGTACAATCTGCGATCCCGATTCAAACCCAGTAATCAGATAATGCTGTTCCACCACAATTCGGTCTTCTGAAACAATGGTATCTGCAGTAAGCAGGGAAAGCACCTCAAGGACTGCGCTAAGTGTATCGCGGATTGGAGTCAGCACAAAATCCACCTCACTATCTGCATCTACCCGCAGTGTGTATTCAACCTGTTCCCCGATCATCATTGAATCACTGCCAAGTTCGGACTGTACACGAATAAGCTGTCCGCTTACAGGCAGGGTCAGCAACAGAAACAGTCCCACCGGCAACAGACCCTTTACTCCTATTATGAAATTATTCCTGCGCATATCATCGTTGCTTAAACAGCCTTATAAGGGGTTTTACAAAATCTTCACCGGTTCGCATGGAAACACTGTCGACCCCTGCCCTTGTAAAGATCTCTTTCATAATTTCCAGATGACTCTCCCACTTCATGGCATAGTTTTCTCTAACCCTGTTCTTAGATGTATCGATCCACCGCTCTTCGCCAGTTTCCGCATCTTTTACCCTGAGCAGGCCCACAGCAGGAAGGGAAGCTTCACGCCTGTCGTATACATGAAGTGCTGCCACATCATGTTTGTTATTGGCGATCTGCAGGGAACGTGCATATCCTTTGTCCCTGAAATCGGATATAAGGAAGGCGGTACAACGTTTTTTAATGGCATTGGTTAAAAACCTCAGGCTCTCAGAAATATCGGTCCCCCGACTCTCGGGATTACACTCCAGCAGTTCCCGAATGATTCGGAGTATATGTTTCCTACCCTTCTGGGGAGGAATGAATTTCTCAATGCGATCTGAGAACAGTATCACCCCGATCTTATCGTTGTTTTCAATGGCGGAAAATGAGAGTACAGCAGCAATCTCCGTGATCAGGCTATGCTTCATCTGCGCCTCAGTACCGAAATCGCCCGATCCGCTAACATCAATCAGCAACATTACTGTTAGTTCCCTCTCTTCTTCAAAGACTTTAACATAGGGATGATTAAAACGGGCAGTTACATTCCAGTCGATATTCCGTATGTCATCCCCATACTGGTACTCTCTTACTTCGGAAAAGGTCATACCCCTGCCCTTGAAAGCACTATGGTACTCACCTGCGAAGATCTGCCTGGAAAGCCCCCGGGTCTTGATCTCGATTTTCCTTACTTTTTTTAGAAGATCTTTTGTTTCCACTTACTTCTTTCTTGCTTCTCTCACCGAAAAATACCATTCCTGCCTGGTCAGGCTTACTTGAACCGAATCGCCTCTTAGCACATAGGCCCATTCTGATTCTCCCACCTTTTCATAGGCCTCGTTTAAGTCCTCAAGCACTTTATCATGCTCCCCGTAATCACAAACCATTTTGATGCTCTTGCATATATCCTCATCAGTAAAGTAGAAGATCCAGGTACGTGTCCGGAGCCCATTCACATACTTCAGGTAGTTGAAGCGTTTATTTACCACTGAGTTATCTCGTCTGAACTCTTTATGTTTCTTCTTCACCAGCACCTGCACCTCCTCCTTGGTCAGATCGATCATCGACTGCCCCCTGAGCAGACTTCCTGCAAATAACAAAACTGCAAGAAGCAAGATATATGGTGAGGGCATTCTCATTTCAATAATTTCTTATGGCACCTCCACATGATTCAAAATCTCAGAGATAATGTTCTCCGTGGTAATATTCTCAGCTTCAGCCTCATATGTTAAACCGATACGGTGTCGCATCACATCGTGACAGATGGCCCTGATATCCTCCGGAACCACATATCCCCTGCGCTTAATAAAAGCGTAGGCTTTTGCAGCCTTTGCCAGGTTGATACTTGCACGTGGCGATCCTCCATACTGAATCAAAGGCACAAACTGTGCCAGTCCCGCTTTCCGTGGATCACGGGTGGCAAAAACAATATCGAGGATGTAGTTCTCAATCTTCTCGTCCAGGTAAACCTCCTTGACCACATCACGAGCCTTTATTATATCTGCAGGTGTCAGGACCTTTCCAGCCTCAGGAAACTCATTTGCAAGGTTTTCCCTCACAATAAGCCGCTCCTCCTCCCTTCCGGGATAGTTTACCACCACCTTCATCATAAAACGGTCTACCTGTGCTTCGGGTAAGGGGTAGGTACCCTCCTGTTCGATGGGGTTCTGTGTGGCCATTACCAAAAAGGGTCGCTTAAGCCTATAGGTTGTATCCCCGATAGTCACCTGTTTCTCCTGCATGGCCTCCAGTAAGGCACTCTGTACCTTGGCAGGAGAACGGTTAATCTCATCGGCCAGGATCAGATTGGCAAAAACAGGTCCCTTCTTCACAATAAATTCTTCCTTTTTCTGACTGTATATCATGGTCCCCAGCAGGTCGGCCGGTAACAGGTCGGGTGTAAACTGTATCCGGCTGAACGAAGCATCGATAGCCTGTGACAGCGTACTAATAGCCAGCGTTTTGGCTAGTCCGGGCACCCCCTCCAGCAAGATATGCCCATCCGACAACAAGCCGATAAGCAATCTGTCTACCAATCCTTTCTGTCCCACAATCACCTTCTGAATTTCCAGGGTGATCAGGTCCACAAACTCACTCTCTTTCTTAATCCTCTCGTTGAGCTCTTTGATGTTTACGTCCTGACTCATATGTTCGATTCTTTTATGTTAATACTCATCCACTTAATGGTACTTCACAAACGGAGAACAAAAATAGCAGCGAAAATGACTAATAGAAAGGAATGGAGGGTTAAAAAATGTTAAGAAAAAGGTAAATTTGATCACATAATGTAGAACGATGAGCAGGTATTTCATTCATATGGCCTATGATGGCAGTAATTATTTTGGCTGGCAGATTCAGCCAAAAGAGCTTACAGTGCAGAAAGTTTTGGAACAGGCCCTTTCCACACTCCTGCGAGAAAAGATTTCATTAAGTGGCGCAGGCCGCACGGATACAGGCGTTCATGCCTCCTGTTTTGTGGCCCATTTTGATATGCATGCAGTGCAATTTCCTAAAGGGACTAATCCTGAGGCTCCTTACAATCCCTTGTCGGAACAATTTATATTCAAGCTAAATCGCTTTCTTCCTCCCGATATTGTGATACATAAAATCCATGAGGTTCCCATGGATATGCATGCGCGCTATTCTGCCACCCACAGGACCTATCACTACCATATTTCCTCTGTCAAGCCCCTATACAACAGAAACTACAGTCACCATGTCTACGGAGAGCTGGATATGGCATCCATTAATGAGTGCTGTAAAGTGATCAAGGAAACCACTGATTTTACAAGCTTTGCCAAACTGCATAGCAATGTAAAAACCAATAACTGCATAGTTTCTCATGCTTCCTGGAGAAAATTGGAGCAGGGCTATCTGTTTGAGATCACCGCCGACCGCTTCCTGAGGAATATGGTACGGTCTATCACAGGAACACTCCTGGATGTGGGCCGGGGAAAACTGGATCCGGATGGATTTAAAATGATTGTAGAAGCAAAGGATCGGGGAAAGGCGGGTTCATCTGCCCCTGCAAAGGGCCTTTTCCTGATGGAAATCGGCTATAAGTTTCCTGAGGATTAACAGGAAAAAATTTCTACTCCCGCTTCAGCCTGGCAGATACAATCTCCTGTCCGTCTCCCTCCCGGGTGGCCAGAAAGTAGTTCTCCCCTGAA
>JAOZQY010000316.1 GCA_029931975.1 Bacteroidales bacterium
AGGCCTATAAAAGATCACCTAATGGAGACACACTTTTACTGATTTACAGGAATGGTCGAGCCTATTATTTGGTTCTCAAAAAATAATTCATGGTAGCCCAGATTATTTTTTCCAGAATTCAGGGACAAAAAGAATAATCACTGTGTAGATTTCCAGCCGGCCTAAAAGCATGCACCAGGCAAGAAGCCATTTGCCAGGAACAGGCAGGTGGGCAAAATTTTCAGCAGGGCCCACAGTCCCGAATCCAGGACCGATATTTCCGATACATGAAGCAACCGCTCCCAAAGATGTCATCATATCAATTCCCATGCCGGCCAATAAGATGCTGGATATTACAAACAAAAGAAGATAAAGGACCAGGAATCCCATGATGGAGCGCAGCAACTCATCGGGTATGACCATGTTATTTATTTTAATATGGCTGATGCTTCTGGGATGGATTAGCTTGAATAATTCCCTGTAACAATATTTAAAACATAGAATGAGTCTAGCACATTTCATTCCCCCGCCCGTGGATCCGGCAGATGCGCCTATAAACATGCTTATAAACAAAAGTATCTGGCTCAGGCCCGGGAATCTTTCATAATCAGCAGTTGCAAATCCCGTGGTAGTAATAATGGAGGATACCTGAAAAACTGAATATCGAAAGGCATCTGAAAGAGATTCATAAACATCTCCGTATATGTCCCAGGTTACGATAAGGGTTATCAAAAGTGTTAAACCCAGAAAAAATCTGCATTCAGTATCTTTCCAGAACGCCAGAGTATTGCCTTTCAGCATCTGGTAATGAAGGGAAAAATTTATTCCGGCCAGCAGCATGAACACTACAATAACATAGTCAAAATAAGCGCTGTTATAATGGGCAATGGAAGTATTCTTTGGTGAAAATCCACCTGTAGGAAGGGTGGTGAATGCGTGACAGATTGATTCAAACAAGGGCATGCCGCCTGCAAGCAGAAAAATAATTTCAATCATTGTTATGCCTGCATATACCATCCAGAGAATTTTAGCTGAATCACTCAATCGCGGTGTGAGTTTGTCAGGCACAGGACTTGGTACTTCAGCCTTGTACAACTGTATCCCGCCGACTCCCAAAAAAGGAAGGATGGCCAGGGAAAGAACAATGATCCCCATGCCCCCCAACCATTGGATGAAGCTGCGCCAGAATAAAAGGCTTTGTGTTGCGCCTTCAATATTGGTCATCACCGAGGAACCTGTTGTGGTAAAACCTGAAACTGATTCAAAAAAAGCATCTGTAAAATTGTTAAATTCAGGTCCGAAATAAAACGGCAGGGCACCAAAAAGTCCTATGGCTGTCCAACCCAGGGCCACAACAGTCATTCCTTCTTTCTGGTTTATATAGTCATCATTGTCATATTTTTTTGAAAGAAGAATGAGAATCAGGCCTGTCATCATGGTTATGCCCATGGATCGGATGATTCCTCCATGGGCCAGGTCCTTATAATAAAGACTGACCAGCAGAGGTGCTGCCATGGCAAGCCCAAGAAAAACAAGAAGGATTCCAACAATGCGGGAAATAAAGGACCAGCGCATCAGAAAAAATCCAGTTTTACCGTTAATAGCTTTTCAAGTTTTTTAACCGCAGACTTTACAGCAAAGAGAATTATCTTGTCTCCCGGTGAAACCACGCTTGTGCCTGAAGGGATCATGACCTTTTCGTTTCGGATGATACAAACCAGAATAGCCCCTTTGGGAAAGGAAATTTTTTGCAGGGGCCCTTTGGTGATATCTGAGGTTTCAAGGGCAATGGCTTCAATGAATTCTCCTCTTTCTCCAAGTATGGATATATCTGAGAGTACATTGCCTTTTCTTATGTTCTGAAGGATGGAACTTACAGCCGACAACCGGGGGCTGACAATTTTTTCTATTCCTATGGTTGCAAGCAGAGGATAATAACTTGATTTACCTATTCTGGTGATTGTATTTTGAATACCAAGGTTTCTGGCCAGCAAAGAGACCAGAATATTGGTTTCATCATCATTTGTAACAGAAATAACTACATCATTTTTGCCAAGATTTTCTTCCTGGAAAAGTTTTTGATCTGATCCGTCTCCATGGAG